>JBIIFW010000119.1:0-7347 GCA_044236985.1 Bradymonadia bacterium
CTCTGCGAACGCTCCATGGAGCGGGCGGTGACAAGGTCCCAAGAGCCGGCAAATCTCTCCTTGTGGAGGTCTCCCATCCCTTCGACAATGCGCTCATCGATGTCGTGGAGGTCGATGGAGAAAGCGCCGTTGGGGAGCTTAAGGTCGGGTACAAGATAGTCGGCGGTCGGGAAGGCGCCGTCGGCTCGCACTGCGATGATCGCATATTCGCTGGGCTGCATCGGGCGACCGCTCCTCGGGGCCGGCAGCACATAGGTTACCGTCGCATCGGTCCGGAAGAGGTAGTCGTCTGGCAACCGGTCGCGGTTGGGCGAGGAGCGGATTGTGACCCGCCAGCCGGTGAGCCAGATGGGACGCGGGTGCTTGTTCTGCACCTCGATGAAGATGTCGTCGGCGTAGTGAACGCTCGCAGAGAGAGGACCCTCGACTGAACCGGCCCAGTTCACCTCGGAGATCATCATGTTCCCGCGCTCGCCACTCGAGGTGTAAGAGGCGCTGCCTTCGCTGTCGGTCACCCGCACGCCTGTGCGGTAACCGACCGAGAAATCGCTCGTCTCGTCGCGGTTGTCGATGGTGCATCCGCCGCCGAGAAGGGCCAGCGCCAGGATCGAAATGGGGAGAGTTCGGTGCATCGCGGCCGCCTCAGAAGCTGAGTTCGGCGCTGACGCCCAGAACCGTCATCGGCTCGGAGCCGCCGAGCGCGGTGTCGTCGCCGTCGACGATCCGGTCGACCTCCACATCGTAGAAGTTGTCGGGCAGGAAGATGCCGCCCACCGCCGATAGCTTGAGCTCATCGATGCGGTGCGAAACAACCGCCTCCCACTCCGTGCCGAGCGCCTTGCCCAGCCGCTTCTGCGCTGCAATCTCGGCGCGCGAGTAGCCATAGGGCGGATCGGGGATGAGTTCGAGCGCGCCGAAGTTCACGAAGGTGTGGCTCGTGTCGCGGTAGTTCCAGCCGCTCACTTTGAGCGAGGTGTCCGCAACAGTGACAGAAACTGTGCCCGAGACGAACTCGGTTCCCGCGGTGCGGGACTGCTGCTGCGGGCTCCGATCGAGGCCGTCGGGCGAAAGCGACGCGGAGGGGCGCCAGCCTGCGAGCCGGCCGATGGCAACGCCGCCCACCTTGGAGCCGCGGAAGCCGGTGAAGCCGCCGCTGAACTCCATGCCGTTGCTGTCGTAGTCTCCGCCGTCGAAGTGGTAGAAGGAGCCGCCAAGCTCGATCTGTACACCCGAAAGCGGCAGCGAGAGGTCGATGCCGGCGCCGTAGGCGTTGCCGTCTGTCTTCAGCTCATCGTAGGCCGCGACAAGTGGCTGGCGATCGACGCCCTGCGACATGGAGCCCTCGAGGTAGACACCAACCACTGTGGCGCCGGAGGTAGCAAGGTCGGCGTCGCCGCCCACCTCCAACTTCCAGGCGGCGCGAGCGCCGTAGAGGTTCTGGTAGTCGCCGTCGGAGAAGTTCCCGAGCTGACCGCCGTAGCTGATGTCTGCGCCGGTGCCCGTGTAGTCTGAGCCGCCAATGCCGGCGAAGAAGTAGTAGGCTCCAAGGTCGAGCCGCTGCGCCGGCAGATTCACGGTCGTGTCGTAGGCTGCACCAGAGCGGTAGGTGAAGTTGTCGCCGTCGAAGCCGAAGGTGGTGTCGCGGCCCGTCGTATACCGGGTGTATCCGGCCTCGGGCAGCTCCTGCCCCGAGAAGAAGTCGAAGGGCACCAGCCGGAGCCGGCCCGCGGAGCCGAGCCCGATGGTGGCGACAAGGCCGTCGACGCTGCCCGACATGATGTAGTCCTTGGGCACACCGCCGATGGAGAAGGGCTGGCGGCCCATGGAGAGGTCGGCGCTGATGCCATCATTGTCGAACAGGCTCACGCCCAGCGAGAGGCCATAGAGGCTGACGATGGCTGTAGGCGAGCTGTTGAGAACAAAGGCGGGCCACTGGGTCTCCACCTCGCCATCGATCGTGAGCGAGAGGCGGTCTGAGGGCCGGGCCACGATGTGCGCGCCGGCATCCGAGTAGCCAAACATGGCCTTGTCGTCGGTGTCGCGGACGGTGGCATCGCTCGAGCCGTCAAAGGGGCGCAGGTCGAGATTGTTGTAGCCCTGCACGAGGCTCGAGGCACGGAAGGTGACCTCATAACTGAGGGCCGTGGCCGTCGCAGCTGCCGGCTCCGCGGGGAGTTCGGCGAGAGGCTCCGCAGCCTCCTCCTCGGTGGTGGAGGGCGCCGGGGCCTGACCCTCATCCTGCGCGAAGGCAAAGGCCGGCGCGGTGGTGCAGAGGAGCAGAAGCGAGAAAGAAAGGGACTGTTGACGCGCCACGAGGGCCTCCAGCTTATTCGGAAACTGTTTCAATCTGACCGGTGCGGACCACCCACTGCTGGAGGCCGCCAAACCCGGAGACAACCGGGGCGGTTACGGAGATACGGGAGCCGAGCAACACCTTCACGCCGCGGCGACCGAGCTCCTGCTCGAGGCTGACATTCCAGCAGGCTGTCGGCAGCAGGTCGACGTTGAAGGAGGCTCCGCCGGCGCAGGCCGCCGGACAGATGCGCTCCACGCAGAGCGTGTTTGCCGTGTCGGAAGGACACTTGGCTCGGCAGGTGCCTGCACAGTTCTCACGGCAGACCGCCGTGGAGCCGCCCTCTCCTGCCTCAGGCAGGGGCCGGTTCGAGACGACCATCGCGTTGAAGTTGGAGCTCGTCGGCTCCTGCAGCACGTAGCCGCTTACCCGCATCGTACGCCCAAGGTCTGCATCGGAAAAAGCCAGATCGGAGGGCGTGTAACGCACCTCGGAGCTCCCTTCGAGCCTCTCTGTATCGGAGATGACCACATACTTCTGGCCCGGGTAGGGCTCGAAGATACCCCGCACCGTGAGCCGCACATGGTCGCCGAAGTCGAACTCCGACACACGACCATCGCGCAACACCACGATGCCTCCCGTGTCATCTTCGACAACGAACGAGGCGTAGAAGCGCTCGTCCTGGCCGCAGACGGGGACCTTCAGATACTTCTGCGACGCAAGCGAAACGACGCCCGTGATGGTCATCGGCAGGCGCGGCGAGGTGGAGATGGAACTGCAGACATCGCCGGCTGGCTCGTCGCCCGAGGCAACCAGGAAGTCGGTCGACGCAGAGCCGATCAGGTCGAGAAGGTCGGCAACGCCCGAGCCATCGCCCACCGGAAGACCATAGCGCTGCTCTACCCGCCCCGAACCCTCACCCGTGAAGCGCGGCGCGAAGGCGACCGGCTCCTCGATGGGAGCGGCTGAGCCCTCCGCCTCGCGGTTGTCGAGCGTCGGCTCCTCCCACTCGGCAGCGCAGGCCGAGAGCGAGGCGGCCGCGACGAGCGCGCTCGCCAACCACCGCATTACTGAGCCGTCCAAGACCAGTCGAAGTTGGCAACGTTGATCTGGGGCTCGCCGTCGAACTGGCCGAGCGGACCGACAAAGGTCACACACTGACCGATTGACAGGAAGGTGCTGGCGCTGCGGTAGAGCGCCACCTGCCCATTGGCGTAGGTGAGGTCGTAGCACTTGGAGCTACCGCCGCAGGCTGCGCCGCCTCCGGTGAGGGTGCCTTCCACCCGGATAACCTCGCCGATATCCTCTGCCGTCAGCGCGGTCGTGGTGCGTTCGAGGACGTGCACCCCGGTGTCGGCCTCCACCAGATCCCAGCTGTTGGCAGCCTGAACTTGGCCCGAACCGAAGTAGCTATCTACAGCCGTGACGGTGAAGTTCAGCTTGTGGCCGACCCGGATCTGCGTGACCGGCACATTTGCGGCGTTCGTGAAGTCGAGGCGTACCTCAACCGTCCCGTTGGAATCGGCAACCCAGAAGTTCGACTGCGACGGTGGGACCGCAGCGGAGTTGATGTAGGAGGTGGCCACGACCACGGCGCCCGTGATCACGACCGGCGTCGGCAGGATGATGGGGTCGCCATCGACGGTGGGGAACTGCGAGATGACCTCATCGAGGTTGGCGTCGCCGTAGGTGAACTCGCTCCGGCTGTTCACGAAGAGGGGCACGCCGCCGCTCGGCGCGTCGTTGCCGAAGATCTGGCCCGAGAAGGCCGGCGCGCTGCCGCAGACATAGGCGTCTGCGGTGTCGCCTGAGGTGTCGGCTGTCGTATCGGCTGTCGTATCGGCCGTGGTATCCGCACCGGTGTCGGCGGTCGTATCGGTGTCAACCGTCGTGTCGGCCTCGCCCGTATCTGCGGCACCGGTGTCGGTGCTGCCCGTGTCGATGCTGCCCGTGTCGGTCGAAGAACCACCTCCGCTCGTGTCGCGCGCAGGATCTGCAGGTTCGCTGGAGCAGGCGACGAGCGTGACAAGCGAGAGAGCGAACAGAGGACGAAGAGAAACGGTATGCATGGTCGGCCTCGGTGGGCGGTGATTGCGGAGAAAAGCAGGCCTGCGGCCTAAGCGCAGGACCAAGTCACAGCGGCCCGGGGAGCAGGCTGCGCGCTCGGGTTTCCCGCTAGGCCACAGCCCTTCATTCGTCAACCGCTCGCACCGTTTGAGGCATCTGTCGCACCCTGCTAGGTGGCTCGTTCCCCGCGGCCACGAAGGCAGTTTCCATGCAGATCTCCAGACTCCTCCCGCTCCCCATGCTCGCGCTGCTCGCGAGCTGTGCAGCACAGGCTGATCCGGCGCGCGGTAGGACCGGCGGCAGCAGCGATACGGGAACGACACAAACCGATAGCGGCGGCCTCGACACGGGTGCCTCGGACACCGCGGAGGAGACCTCAGCCCCCGATACCAACGCAGACACAGCGCCGGCAGGCGCGACGATCGAGATTGCCACCTGGAACACAGCCCGCTTCTTCGACCGGGTCTGCGATTCGGGCCGCTGCGATGCTGCGCAGGACGACTATGAAGAGCTGCCCTCCGCAGCCCAGTTTCAGTACAAGGTCTCGCAACTCGCAACGGGCATCACCCGTCAGGATGCCGACATCATGCTGCTGCAGGAGGTGGAGTCGCAGGATTGCATCGACGCCCTCATCGCCGCCCTGCCCGCCGGACGCTGGCCCGTCGCCGTCCTCGGCGAGATGGGCTTTGACGCCTCGGTAGATGTTGCGGTCCTCGCCAACGGCGAACTGGTCGACGTCATTCGCCACAGGAATGTGCCGCTCCCACTCCCAGGCGGAGGTTCGACCACCTTCACCCGAGAGTTCCTAGAGGTCGAACTCCTCATCCAAGGGCGACCCGTCACTGTGTTCTCGGCCCACTTTCGTTCCAAGAGCAACGACGACCCGGCGCGTCGGCTCGCAGAGGCCCGCGGCGCGGCGGCCATCGTTGCAGCGTCGGCCGCCGCCTCGCCCGACGCGCTCGTCGTCCTAGGTGGCGACCTCAACGACACCCCGGACTCCGAGCCGCTGCTGTCGCTCACCTCTGCCGGCATCCTCGTGCGTGTCGCTTCGGACATCGTGCCGAACGACTGGACCTACCTCTTCAATTCACAGCGTGACGCCATCGACCACCTGCTCATCGCGACCACCGCGTCGGGCGGCTACGTCGCTGGATCAGCCACCGTGTTCCGCGACGCGACAGGCGGGCTCCTAACCTCTGATCACGCCTCGCTCCGCGCCAGTTTCTACCTGCCCTGAGGGGGCGCGACGCGCAAAGAGGGCACCTTCTCTACGGGGATCTCTCCGCGCATGACGGCCTCAATCTGCTCGGGGGGGATCGGGTAGCCAGTGCGAATCTCAACGGGCTCGCCTTTCTCCTTCGCATACTGCAGGTAGGCCTTCCACTCGGCTTCAAACGAGGTGAATTCCTCTTCCGCCTCCTCTTCGCGCTCTTCTGCAAGTTCCTCAATCTGTTGAGACGCAGTAGCGCGCTTGACGCCGGCGGGTAGCGGCCGCTCACCCCGCTCGATGCGGGCCTGAGCCTCCTCGCGGGAGATGCGGCCCATCTTCCAGAGGCGATAGTTCTGCACCACCGTCCCGAGCTCCTTGTTCCGGTCGGGTCCGGAGAAGTCCATGGCCATCGACTCTCTGACGCCCGGCGTCTTGAGGTCCAGGATTTTCTCTTCGGGGATGATGCGGGGCTTCACAACATAGGGGGAGTAGTCGGGCACACCCGAGAACATGTCCCACATCGGAGAGGCCATGGCGTCCGGGCGACCCATCGGCGGAACGCCAAGGATGCGGGTCATGGTCGCGAAGACCGACTGGAAGGAGTAGTTCACGAAGCTGATGTAGCCGCGCTTGGCCCAAGGGCTGATGATGAAGGCGAAGACGCGGTGGGAGTCCACGTGGTCCTCGCAGCCTTGCGGGTCATCCTCGACGACGAAGATGGCGGTCTTCTTCCAGTACTCCGTCTGCGAGAGGCCCTCGGTCAACCGGCCGATGGCGAAGTCGTTATCGGCCACCTGCGCTTCGGGCGTGGGATTGCCGGGCGTGGTCCCGCCCGTGTGGTCGTTCGGCAAGAGCATGTAGGTGAACCTCGCCAACTTGCCCTGGTTGATCTTGCGAAGCACATACTCGGCTCGGTCGGTGTCGCGGGCGCCCATGGAGTAAAAGAAGCCGCCGGGGTAGGCACGGTCCGAGAAGGCGAAGGGCTGACGACCCTCCCGATCGCGGGCAAACATGCCGGTGATCTCGCCGTAGATTTGAACGCTGAGTCCGCGATCCATCAGGTGGGTGAACAAGTTTCCGTTGGTCGGCGTGGTCGTCGCCGCCACCTGATAGGCATCGAACATTCCGCTGCGATCCGACTCGACCCAGGAGCGCTCCACGAAGTCGTTCAGGAAGCCCGAGGTGAGTGTGATGTGGCCCATGTCGGAGTCTTCGACCTCGTCGTAGAAGTTTGCGGAGAAGGCGAACTCATCGACGAAGGCATGCTGGTTCGGCGTGATGTCGCGGCCCCAAACAACCAGGGTAGGGTCTACATTGAGGCCACGGTCGGAGATGTCACCGAAGACACAGTCGAAGGTCTTGTTCTCCTTCACGACGAGGATGACATGCTCGATGGGGGTGTAGTCGCCCGGATTCACCGGAACAGGGAAGAAGTCGTCGCACTCGACCGGGAAGGTGGTGAGAGAGCGGAGCGCGTTTGAGACCACCTGTGCCGTAGTGCCGGCAATGTCGAGACCCTCGAGCGGCACGAAGCTGACGGTGCCATCGATGGCCACCTTCGAGGAGCGGCCCAGGCTGGGTCCGCTTCCGAAGCCCTTGCCCTCTGCGACGACCAGTTTCTGACCGTCCGGCGTGACGGCACTCCCGGAGGGATACCAGGCGGAGGGCATCGAGCCAATGAAGGAGAGGTCGGAGGTCGCCAGCACGGAGACCGCGTTGTCGACGCCGCGGGTCACATAGAGGCGGCTGCCATCCGGCGAGACTTCAACATCGTTCA
>JBIIFW010000008.1:0-23981 GCA_044236985.1 Bradymonadia bacterium
GCACACAGGAGTTGCCCTGATCCCAGAGATAGTTGGGATTGAGTGTTGGCCCCCAGAAGCCGGCATCGGTGGTGCCGGCGCGCGCCGCATACTCCCACTCCGCCTCCGTGGGCAGACGGAAGCCGTCGCAGGTGGGCCCCACGAGCGAGACGCCTGTGCACCCCGAGTGGACACCGTCGCCCCAGCCCGCGGGCGAGGGGTCGGTGCAGCCCGTGAGCGTGTAGCATTCGGTGGCGCCCACGGCGGTCGACCGCGCATTCGCATAGGCCGCAACGGCAAACCA
Source organism: Bradymonadia bacterium (assembly GCA_044236985.1). Classification (GTDB taxonomy): domain Bacteria; phylum Myxococcota_A; class Bradymonadia; order REDH01; family REDH01; genus CAIWGR01. The sequence continues at coordinate 284 of JBIIFW010000008.1, forward strand.
GCTCACAAAGACCTGCGGGTCTTGGCCCCGGGAGGCGATGTTGTAGGGGTTGCCCTCGCCCGGCACATTGGTCGTGCTCCCCTTGACCGCCTTCCAGAGGTCCTGCGTCTCTTCGGTGCGGCTGATGAAGAAGGGACGGGTGATGACCACGGGGTGGCGGAGAGCGTTGATGGGGATGTTCAAGGTTGTGAAGCCCGAGCCATTCCAGAAAAACTCGCTGCTGTCGGTGTAGCTGCTGCCCACCTCAAAGACCGAGGCGCCCCGGTGGTAGCTGCCGGCGGCGATGTAGTTCATACCGTAGGGAGCGCAGCGGGAAGTGGCCGAACCGGCGGCTCCGGCGGAACACTCGGTCTTGGGCTGGCCATGCAGCGTGGTGTCATACCCGGCGCATTGGGCGTTGGTTTGACAGGGCTCGCCGAGGCCGAGCTGCTCGTTGGGGGGCATCCAGCAGGAGATCTCGCCCGTGGAGGGGGTGCCGAGCCCGCATCGCTCCACGCCGAAGCCCGGCGCGCCCTCTTTGCCCATGCTGCCAGACACGGGCGTACTGGCGGTGTAGGCGCCCACGGCGGGCTGGCCGCCCGTGCCGCCGTCGCCACCGAGGCCGCCGCTGCTGGCATCGCCCACGGTCACCTCCACGCTCGAGGGGGTCGGCAGCGGGCTGGCCATGGCCAGACCGACCGACCAGCCGCCGGCACCACCGGCGCCGCCCGCGCCGCCGCCGCCGCTGCCACCGGCTCCGCCTGCCGCAAACCAGTTTGTGTTTCCACCTGCCGTGTCCCAGTCGGTCGGGTTGGCGAGCGGGCGGGTGAACTCGATGGGGCTCTTGACCTGGGCACCGCCCTGCTGGCCCTCGCCGCCGCCGCCGCCGTCGCCGCCGGCGCCGCCGGGGCCAACGTCGAGCGTCACCTCATTCATCCGCGGCAGGGTGTTGGTGTCGAGGTTGACGAGCCCGAAGACACTGCCTCCCGCAGTGCCACCCGTGCCACCGCCGCCGCCGCAGCCACCCGCCGCGCCGCCGCCGCCGCTCTTGACCTTCCAGGGATAGCCGCCGCCGCCGCCGCCGCCGCCACGGCCCGACGACCCCTTGCCGCCGGCAAAGAGCATCATCGGGTAGGTGTTGTCGATCGCCTCACCGCCCGCAGCCGCCAGCGTGGGGATGTAGCCGATTTGGCCGAGCAGGCTGGCCTCCGCCGTGCTGTTCTTGCCACCCTCGCCGCCGCCATAGGGGGCATCGGCTGAGGCCCTTGCGGCGAAGACAGTGTTGGTAGCGGCGTTCTTGTAGCCGCCGGCACCGCCCGTGCCTACGCCACGGCACCCTGTCGCGCCCAGCACCATCGCCTGGCCGTATGACGGCCGGGAGTCTGCCGCCGCATCCGCCAAGCTCAGCCCCACGGTACCAGGCAGGCCCGCAGCGCCACCCTCCATCGTGAGTGCAAAGCCGTCGAGCGTCAGGCCCGAACAGCGGGCCGTGCTGCCCAAAGAGAGGCTGCAGCGAAGGCCCGCGATGTGGCCAAAGCCAGCGGGCGGCGCCGTCACCATGAGGCTGATGTTGCGCAAGACAATGTTGCTCGGGTCGGTCACCGAGATGACCGACGAGACCACGTCGGCGGTCGGGGCGGCGCGCTCGCCGGCCACTGCAATCCCGCCATAGGCGACGATGCCCGTGCCGCCCGTGCCGGCCGTCCAGCTGCCGGTCGAAACGGTGACGCCACCCTCTACGCTCGACACCATCGAAACGGCGTAACCGCCAACGATCGCAAAGCCGGCATCGGCCGCCGTCAGCACGAGCGCGTCTGGCAGCACATAGTTGGACTCCGAGGCAGCCAGGTGAAGCTGACGGATGGGGGACGAGGGGTTGCGCGCCTTGCGCGCCGCCATGATCTCAAAGGCCCGCGCCAACGTCGCGACCGGGTTGTTGGGCCGCCCGAGCGCCTGCGCACCCGCGTCGAGCGCGCTCACATCGCCGGCCGCGCCCGCAGCAGATGCACTGCCCGCACGCACGAAGATGGCCTCCGTCAGCAGACCATCCACGCCGTCGCAGTTGGTGTCGAGCTGCCGGGCATCGTTGAAGACATCGGTGGCGCTCGGCGCCGGTGGGTCGCAGACCACGCCGCCGTCCGCACACTGCCACTGGCCGGTCGCGCAGACGCCCAGGCCGCCTGCCACGGGGCAGGAGCTGCCAATCGTCACCGTCGCGCCCGCCGCGGTTGTTGCGCTGCTGCCGGCCGCAATGTCGTCGATCGCGCCGTCGCAGTCGTTGTCGATGCCGTCGCAGAACTCTGGCGTCGGCAGGCCGGGCGAGCAGATGAGCCCCTCCACGCCGGGGCCGCAGATGCGCACGCCGGCGCGGCAGGCGCCGAGCACCGTCACGTTGGAGGCCGCGATGGTGCAGTCGTCGCCAAAGCCGGTCACCGACTCGTCGCCCGCGCCGTCGCAGTCGTTGTCGTAGCCGTCGCAGACCTCGGTCTCATCGGGGTTCACGCAGTCCTGCGTGTCGTCGCAGTCGTCGCCAAAGGCGCCCGCCCGCAGCACCCGCACCGTAGCGCAGTTGGTGCCGTCGACCGGGTTGATGGCCGTCACGCCGAGGCCGTCGCAGTCGAAGAGCAGGTCGCCGTTGGTCGCGTTCGCATCGCCATGGCCGTCGGCATCGCAGTCGCGCACGCTGAGCGAGGTGCGGCCGTTGATGGCGGTCTCGCAGCCATCGGTGGCCGTCAGCGAGCTGCTGCAGTCGGCCCGGGTCTCGGGGTAGTCGCAGGAGGGCTTGCAGGCCGAGAGGGTGCCGAAGCTGCCGCCGGCGCCCACCACCTTGCAGCTGCGGGTGGCTGCGGCCTCGCCGATGCCCTCGCTGCCGCCGCAGGCGTTGAAGCAGCTGTTGCAGTGCTCCGCGCCGTAGATCAGCGCGCCGGTCTCGTCGGTCACACCCACCTGCTCGCGGTCGTCCGAGATGCCGTTGCAGTTGGCATCGAGGTTGGGGCCGCAGGAGCCGGGGAAGGCATGGTCGGGCTTGGCTGCGTCGAAGTAGGTCTCGGCATCGCTGTCGTTGCAATCGACCGCCGACGAACCGCCCGAGGCGAGGCAGGAGCCTACGCCTACGCCGTCTTTGTCGCGGTCCACGCAGCTGCCGCAGCTGCCGGTGATGGGGAAACAGAAGGTGCCCTCTTTGGGGGCGCCAAGCATCGCGTCGCCCGTGCCGGGGAGGCGGCAGGAGAAGCCGCGGGGGCAGCTGTTGGCGCTGGCAGAGTTGCAGGTCACGAGGCAGCTGCCCGTGCGGGAGGCGGCATCCTGGTCGGAGTAGGGTGCGTTGTCGAAGCAGGAGGAGCTGCTCTCGCAGGCCTCGGCCGCGGAGCAGCTGTCGCAGAAGTCGGGGGAGAAGGCGGCGGCCCGCTCGAAGGGCGGGCGGCAGATGGAGGCATAGACGGCGCCGGCGGTGAGCTCGGGCGCGTTGGCCACAAAGGGCAGCCCGGTCGCAGGATAGGGAGAGGGGCCGGCATAGACGAGCTGGCAGCTCCAGGGGGTGGTGTCTGCGCCCACGCGCAGCGACTCACAGAGGTCGGCGTGGTCGGTACAGCCGCGGCTGCAGACGCCCGCCTTGCCCACGGGGATGCTCTCGAAGCCGGGGATATCGCGCACCGCCACCATGTTGCTGGTCGCGCCGAGCGGCTTGCGGTTGAGCTCGAGCTCGGTCACGCAGAGGCCCATGCCGTTGGGGCAGTCCACGTTGGTGTTGCAGAAGGCGAAGTCGGTGAGGGTGAGCGTGCCCTGCGACCGGGTGCCGTCGCCGGCATCGAGCGCGAGCACGTCGGCCGCATCCACGCCGGCATCGTCGTTGACGGCATCGGTCTTGGTGTCGTCCTGCGTGGCGTCGGCCGTCGTATCGGGCGCAGGCGCAGCAGCACCCGTATCTTCGGCGAGCGGGTCGCCGCCGGGCGCATCTTCGGCGCAGGCCGCGAGCAGCGCGAGCGGCAGCACAAGCAGGGAGACCGCGCGACGGAGCGAGGCGAGGCTGCGCCCGTTGGGCGTGAGGTGCTCAAGAGAGAAGAGAGGCCGCATGATGGCTCCAGACGAGGTAATGGTTCAGAAGAGGTTCAGAGGAGGAGATGAGGGCACCGGGGCGCCCGCAGGGCGCCGCCGCAGCACCGCTGCTAGAGCGAGTTGGCGCAGTCAGACTCCGACGCGAAGACATCCTGCCAGCCGTAGGAGAGGCCGATCTCGATGTCGTCCAGCGCCGACCAGTTGATGCCCTGGTTGGCAGGCAGCGCCGGGTCGATGACGAGCGTGAAGCCACCCGCGAGCGGCAGGCCGGCGAAGCTCATGGAGGGCGAGCCCATCTCGGCGATGCCGGCCACCGGCGAGGTGGAGCGGCCATTCACCTCAAACGAGGTGGTGGCGCCAAAGGTGGTATCTCCCTGCCCGAAGGTCCGCACATAGGCGTCGATGCCCGGCTGGCAGGAGTAGGTGCTGGTCTGACCGTTGTAGAGCAGCGTCGCCACAGGCTGGCCGCTGCCGAGGTTGGTTCCCACCAGCCGGAGCGAGATGCCGGCGATCTTGGCGTTGCAGGTGAGCGCCAGGTTGGCGAAGTCATCCAGGCCGAGGTCGAAGTTCACGACGCGGGCGTTGGTCGCGATCTGCTGCGCCGTCTCCGAGACCGAGATGCGCATGCGGGCATCGGCCGGTACCGTGCTCTCGAGGAGCACTGCACGGAACCGCTGCTCGGGCGAGAGCGTCAGCCCCGTTGCGGGGTCCACCTGCGGCTGCGTCAGCTGGAGCAGGTCGCGACGGAGCGAGATGGTGCCCTCCTGCAGGCTGGTCGCGCCGCCACACTGGGCCTCGAGGTCGCTCAGCCGGTCTGCGATGGCGCGGAGCTGGTAGGTGTTCCGCGCGAGCAGGATCGACATCCGCTCGTTGTAGAAGGGGCGCACCGCAGCATACTCGAGCGAGACGAGCCAGTCGTTCATCTTCCGCTTTGCCCGGTCGATCTCCCGCTCTGCCTCGACCAGCCCGTTGGCCGCGAAGAAGACCGCCTGCGGGCCGCCGATGAGCTGCGAGATCTGCTCCCGCTGCAGCCGGCGGCGGACCAGTTCGGCCCGCTCCTGCGTGGCCGCTGCAACCACCCGCTTGTAGTCGAGCAGGGCATAGGTGACCGCAGCGTCTGCCCGCGCCACATCGCCGGTGAGCACTACCAGCTCCTGGTAGAACTCGTTCTCGTCGCGGTTGAGCCGGATCTCCTCGATCAGCTCCTGCGCCTCTTCCACCGCGTGGCGCTCCCTCATCAACCAGAGGTCGCGGGCCTTCTCCAGCGTAGCGTTCGCTGCCGGAAACTTGAGCTGCGCCTTCCGAATCTCCAGGTCGTACTTGTCGATTTTTGTCTGGTTCGTTTCAAGCCTCTTGCCAGCCTCCGTCTCGGCATTGGCGATGCGGGCTTCAAAACTGACGGCCGAAATCTCTCGCGTCGTTGCCGCAGCGTCGGCAGCAATGCCGGTTGCGACCTCCAAGCCAAGGAGGCCCTTTCCAGCGATGATACCAGCAATCGAGATGGCGCAGCGGATGGGAGCGGTCACATCGTTCGCGAGGCCGACGGAGGTCGGCGGACATTCCGAAACCCCGTCCTTTATGCTCACCGCGAAGTCACCCATTCGACCGTAGGTCGCAGAGAGGCGGTTGAAGAGCTTCTCGGCGATGAGCAGCCCGCTCTGCATGCCGGCTGAGGCCTGCCGCAGCGTCTTGATGGTCTTCGTGAACGTTTCAATCGAGGACTGCTGCGCATCCTGCTCGGCAACCGAATCGGCAATGAGGCCCTGAATCTCGCTGTTGATCGCGCCCCGGTCCGCCGTCAGCGTGTCGTATGCCGCCTCCACGTCCGCGAGCTCCGTCACCCGTTCCGCGGCGCGGGCCGTCCTTGCGGTGGTGAAGTCCTCATACTTCTTCGTGAAGCTGGTCCGCTTGGCTGTCATCGCCGAGAGGACGTCCGCGGCATTGCTCGCATTGTCGTATGCCTCGGAGATGCGGCGCACCGAAAGGCCTGCCTCCGACGGCGTGTTGCTCGCCTCGTAATTGAGCTCCCGCGGCGTGCGACGGAGCGGGTTGCCCTTCGGGACCTCAAAGCCGCAGAGGCCCGCCTGCCAAGCGGTGTCGCAAGAAGCATCGGCCGCATCGTCCGGGTCGAGCGGATTGCAGGTCCGCGGCAGGCCGCAGAGCGCTGCAAGGTTGCGCTGGCTCTCCGACACCGCGTTGTTGAGGTTGATGTAGAGCTGCGTGTTCCGGAGGTCGTTCTCGAACAGGGTCGAGAGCAGCCCATCCACCTTCATCGAAGCATCGGCGATCGACTCCAGCGCAATCTCGCGCCGCTGCGCCACCACACCCTGCGCCGCCTGGCTCGGGTCGAGCGAGGAGGAGATTGCCACCTCGCCGTCGCGGGCGAAGAGCAGCTCGTTGAACGACATCGTCAGCGCCTCGTAGCGCAACATCAGCTTGCCCAGCCCCGTCGCGATCGGTGCAGCCTCGGCTGCCTTGCCCGCCTCCTGGTGGAGCTGGATGATGACCGCAGCCGACCGGTAGAGCTCACCCAGCTTGGCAGCCAGCTCGGCCGCCTTCACCCGCCGCTCGTTGTCGAGCCGGTAGATCTCGTTCCAGCGCTGCGCAGCGAGCGCGATCGCATCGGCCGTCGAGGTCCAGCTCGTCACCATGGAGATGAGGAGCCGGTCGCGCTGATCGATCGACTCGAGCGTGTCGGGCACCCGGCTCAGGAAGGCAAAAGCCGCCGGCTGCAGGTAGCCGCGGAGGGCCGCCTGGTTGGGGCCCACAACCTTCTCGACATACTCGCTCATCAGGTTGGCGTTTAGCTGCGCAGCAGCCGCGCTGGTGATGGCCGTCGAACCGTAGTTGGCATTCTCGAGCCAGTCGCGGCGCAGGTCGGTATCGACAAAGAAGGCGCCCAGCTGCGGGCCGCCCGTGGTCTCGAGCAGCAGGTTGCCGAAGCTCGCCCAGAGCTGCTCCTTGTCGAACGAGTAGCCGGCAGGCTGCGCATCAAAGGCGTAGGCCTTCCACTCGATGGCGCAGAGGGCCTCCGGCTTGGGCACACAGAGCGAGATGGTGCCCGCGGCACACTGCTGCAAGAAGTCCTGGAAGCTCTTGCCCTCGTAGAGGTCGCCCGCGAGCAGCCCCGCCACCACCTCGGTCAGCGTCTTGCTCGGCGCCGCCACCGCGGAGAGCCCCTCGGCACAGTCGAGCCGTCCCGTTGCGGAGATGCGCTCGTCGCACTCGGGCAGCAGATCGGCTGCGGCCAAGCATTCCGCGCTCGGCGCGAACTGCTGCAGCACCGGCGCGGGCGTGTTGGCCGTGACCGCGTAGGCCAGCGCAGTCGTGGCGGGCTGGTCGCCCGTCTTCTTCATGGAGAAGCTGCCGCCGAGCAGCACCGAGGCCACCCGCTTGCTGCCGTCCGACTGGGCCGCGTCGTAGAGCCCCTCCCAGGTGTCGGCGACCGAGCCGGTGATGGTGCGGTCGCTCTCCACCTTGAGCTCGAAGCGGAGCGACCGCTTCACCTGCGTGGCAGCGAGCTCTCCGAAGACCTCCGCGGAGGGGATGTCGTAGGCGTTGACGAAGGTGGTGGTCCAGTAGCCCACGGCCGGGTCGAAGACGAGCGGGCGGCGGACCTCTTTGGTCAGGTTGGCGGCCGGGAGCTGCGAGAGGGCGACAGGCGCGAAGAGCGCGGCAGCGTCAGCCGGCACCACCAGGAAGGCGTTGGAGACGCCCGTGCCAAGCGCGCCCATGTCGCCATCGATACCGAAGGTGAGCGGGATCTCGGTGCCGAGCCCGTCGAGCCGGAGGGTGCCTTCGTAGCGGCCTGCGACGGTGAGCACCGACTTGAGGATGAGCGGCACGGTGCCGATGGGGGTGATGACCTCCACATCGACCTGGCCACCCTCGGTGGCCATGAGGTCATCGTAGCCGACGGGGAGCGTGATGGTGTGGTCGGTGGCTTCGTTGTTGATGACGACGCGGCCGTTGAGCGAGGGCATGGCGGCGGAGTAGAGGCGGTAGGCGATGCCGCCGCTCTGCGAGGTGTCGGTGCTGGTCCGCAGCGTGAAGGTGACCTCGGTTGCGCCGGGCGCCACATCGATGAAGGTCTGCGTGGGGGTCAGGAGCTGGGCGGCGCCCATGCGGGTGACGGGCGGCGCGAGCGGCAGCCGGCTGGCGATTCCCTTGGGGATCTCCGAGACGGCCTCGCAGCGGCCGCGGTCGTCGCAGATCGAGGAGGCGCAGTCAGCGTCGCTCTCACACTGGGCGACGCAGCCCTGCGCGAAGCAGAAGAGGCCGGGGGCGCAGTCGGCGTCGATGTCGCAGGCGGTGGTGCTCTCGTACTGCAGCACCCAGCGGGTCTCTCCGAGCGGCGCTGCAGGCGCGAAGGGCGCAGGTGCTACGGTATCTTCGGCACAAGCAGCGACGAGCAGGGGGAGACAGATGAGCCAATGGCGCATGAAAAACCTCGATTGCAGACACAAAATCAGATGTTGCGCCCCCTGAAGGATCATTCTCGCGCTGTCAACAACACTGGCTTACGAACGGAAGTGTAACATCGTAAACTCATTACATTCGTAAACCCATGAGGCGCACGGAATGGTTCAACCCCACAGCCGCAGGCCCGAAACGGGCTGCCCGGCGCGCCCCTCCATACCCGCCATCCCATTCCCAGGGTTGCATCCTGGGCCGACCATCCCCTTCCCAGGGTTGCATCCTGGGCTGGTATGCGGTGACCCTCACGACCCGATTCCCAGGGTTGCACCCTGGGCTGGTATGCGGTGACCCTCACGACCCGATCCCCAGGGTTGCACCCTGGGCTGGTATGCGGTGACCCTTTGGGTCACACCGAACCCGATTCCCAGGGTTGCACCCTGGGCTGGTATGCGGTGACCCTTTGGGTCACACCGAACCCGATCCTCATGGCAGCTCAGCCTAGGCGGCTCTCGGAAGCCTTTAGACGCGCTGAAAGGGATAGAAGTCACCGCCGAGCCCGAGCAGGCCGGTGAGTGCATCGAGCGCGGCAAAGCTCTCCAGCAGCAGCAGCGGATCGCGCAGGTCGTCGGGCGAGAGCAGCTCGCGGTAGTGGCGCGTCACCCAGTGCTCCAGCGCATCGCAGCGCTCCGGCGTGAGCCAGAGCCCGGGCGCCGTCGCCGCCCGCTCCGCCTCCGTCATCACAGCCCGCAGCCGCAGGCAGGCAGGGCCGCCGCCGTTCCGCATGCTCTCGCGCAGGTCGAGGTAGCGCACCTCGTCGAGCACGCCGCGCGCCACCATCCCGTCGAGGTAGCGCCGCACCGAGGGCTCCTCGCGGCACTCCTCGGGCGCCAGCAGCATGGTCGCCCCGGTGGGCAGCGTCAGGAGCTGGGCATTGAAGAGGTAGCTCCGCACCGCCTCCTCCAGGGCGACCGCTGCGGTCGGCACCACCTCGAATCGGGCCTCGGGCAGCTTCGCAGAAACAGCGCGATAGACCGCCGCTGTATCGACGAAGGCCTGCTCGTGGTGAAAGAGGAGGCTGCCGTTGCCAACGCAGATGACGTCGTTGTGGAAGACGCCGGCGTCGATGGCGGCGGGGTGCTGCTGTGAGAAGATTGCGCGCGACGGCTCTAGCGCGCCGAGCCGTGCCACGCTCTCGCTCGCGAGCCGGCTCTGGCGCGCGGCAAAGCGGCTGGGCGCGGGGCCACCGGCCTCATCGATGCCGTAGACAAAGAGGTGGAGGCCGGGCGCACCATCGGTCGTCGCGAGCCGGGTATGGTTCGCCGCCCCCTCGTCGCCGAGCGTCGGGTGGTGCGGCAGCGCTCGGTGGAGGGAGAAGCGCTCCCTGTCGGCGAAGAGCCGGTTCAGCACATCGAAGGTTTGGTCGGCTTCGATGGCTCGGTGCGGCTTGGCTGCGAGGTTGGCGACCACGAGGTGGAGCCGGCCATCGAGGCTGTCGGAGGAGGGCACCACGGTGGCCGCGTTGGCGGTCCACATCGAAGAGGCCGACATGTAGCGGGCGAGGAGCGCCGGCGAGCTGCGCCATGCCGCCTCGACGACCGCGCTGTCGGAGCCCGAGAAGCCCAGCGCCCGGAGGCCGGCGAGGTCGGGGCGCTGGAGCGGAGGCAGGAGCCCCTGCGGCAGGCCGAGCTCCATCAGCAGCCGCGCCTTCTGCAGGCCCTGGAGCGCGGCGGCGCGGGGCCGCGAGACGCCCTTCGCGTGGCGCTCGCTCGCAAGGTTGCCCTCCGACAGCCCTGCATAGTTGTGGGTCGGGCCGACGAGCCCGTCGAGATTGGCCTCACGGGCCGCCTGGGTCTGCACCATGGTGAACCTCCGCGGGTAGGCTAACCCTCTTTTGCGGCGCCGCCAAACGCCACGGTTGCCTGGCCCCAAACTCGACGGTGGCGCGCCAGACCGCTAGCGGCGGCCCATGCTCCTGCCTCCCCGCATCTCTGTCGCCAAGCGCCCCGCCGGCTGGTCGCCCGGCGGTCCACAGCCGCTCTCTGAGCCATGGCCCGACGACTGCCTGCCCCGCGACGGCGAGGAGCTCTCCTACCTCACGGGCGACTTCCGCATCCTGCAGCTGCAGCGGGGCCACCGCTGGTCGCTCGACGACCTGCTCACCGCCTGGTGGGCTGTCGCGCCGTGCGACGCCTCGGCGCCCGTCCGCCACCTCGACATGGGCTGCGGCATCGGCTCGGTGCTCATGAGCGTGGCCTGGGCGCTCCCCGCCAGCCGCTCCACCGGCATCGAGGCGCAGGCGGTCAGCTACGGCCTGCTCCAGCGCTCGCTCCGCCTCAACAACCTCACAGGCCGCGTGAGCAGCCACCACGGCGACCTGCGCGAGACACAGCTCCAGGAGCACTTCGACCTCATCACCGGCACCCCGCCCTACTTCGACATCACCGACGGCACGGTCTCCGACGTGGCGCAGCGAGGCCCCTGCCGCTTCGAGACCCGCGGCGGCATCGAGAGCTACTGCGACGCCGCCGCCCGCCACCTCGCCCCGGGCGGGCGTTTCGTCGTCTGCGAAACCGCGCTCGAACTGCAGCGGGTCTACGATGCTGCGGCGGCCGCCAACCTCGCCGTCTGCGCACAGCTCGACATCATCCCGCGCGCCGGCAAGCCGGCGCTCATCCGCCTCTTCGAGATGACCCATCTCGCGGAGGCGACCGGCGCGCCAACCACCATCTCCACCCTCACCGTCCGCGACGAGGCACTCCGCTGGACGGCAGACTTCGCGGCCGTCCGCGCCCGCATGGGCATGCCCGTCTAGCGGCCGCGGCTGATGCGAACGCCCACGCGGGCCGGGTCGCCCGGCACGCCCGTCGCCCGCTTGCTCACCGTCACCGTCACCCGCTCCACCGCCGCATGACGGGCCAGCACCCGCTCGCACACCTGCGCGGCGAGATGCTCCACCAGGCTCACCGACGGGCCACCGAAGACCTCCACCGCAGCCGCCGCCAGATCGCGGTAGTCCACCGTGTCGGCCAGCGCGTCGCTCGCGCCCGGCGCCGTGAGCGAAACCTCCGCCTCCAGCTCCACCTCGAAGTCGCGGCCCTCCACCCGCTCCTCTTCATAGACGCCGTGCGGTGCGCGAAACTGCAGCCCTCGAACAAAGATGAGATCGCGCGCCATCACAGACTCCCGCAGCAGACAGACTGCGGCGCAATCTAGCCTCGCGCGGCGGCCCGCGCTATCGCATCGCCACCTCTGCCCGCGGAACCCATGAACGGAAGCCAACTCCCCCTCCTCCAGACCGCCGTCCCCGGCCCCTCGGTCGCTGCCTGGATGGAGCGGCTCGCCGCCGTGGAGTGTCCCGCCATCACCGCCCGCCGCTCCGGCCGCGCCGCAGCAGGCGCCACCGACCCCATCCTCTGGGCCGAGGCGCGGGGCGCCAACGTCCTCGACACCGACGGCAACCGGTTCGTCGACCTCACCGCCGGCTTCGGCGTCGCAGCGGTCGGCCACGCCCACCCCAAGGTGGTGGAGACCATCACCAGCCAGGCGGGCAGGCTCATCCACGGCATGGGAGACCTCTTCCCCACCCGCGAGAAGATCCTGCTCGCAGAGCGGCTCGCCGCCCGCACCCCAGGCCGGCTCCAGCACTCCATCTTCGGCTGCAACGGCGCCGACGCCGTCGAGGCGGCCATCAAGACCGCGGTCATCGCCACCGGCCGCCCCCGCGTGCTCGGCTTCCACAACAGCTACCACGGCCTCTCGCACGGCGCCCTCTCGGTGGGCGGCTACCGCGACGGCTTCCGGCTCCCCTTCGCCGCCCGCATCGGCGCCAGCGACCTGCGCCTCCCCTACGCCTCCTGCCGCGCCTGTCCGCTCGGCGACACCTACCCCGGCTGCGGCCAGCGCTGCCTCACCTACCTCGACCACCTGCTCGCCTCCGCCACCTCGGGCGCCGGCGACATCGCCGCCATCATCGTGGAGCCCATGCAGGTCCGCGGTGGCTTCCACCTCCCGCCCGAAGGCTGGCTCACGGAGCTTCGCAGGGTCACCCGCGCCCGCGGCATCCTCCTCATCTTCGATGAGGTCTTCACCGGCTTCGGCCGCACGGGGCGCTGGTTCGCTGCCGACCACGAGGGCGTCGAGCCCGACCTGCTCGTCGTCGGAAAGTCGCTCGCCGGCGGCCTGCCGCTCAGCGCCTGCCTCGGGCTGCCCGAGGTCATGGAGGCCTGGGGCGCAACCAAGGGCGAGGCCATCCACACCTCCACCTTCATCGGCCACCCGCTCGCCTGCGCCACGGCGCTCACCACGCTCGACATCATCGAAGAGGAGGGGCTCGTAGCCCGCTCCGAAGCGCTCGGCGCGAAGCTGCTCGCAGACCTCCGCGCGGCGGTCGGCGGCCACCACGCCGTCGGCGATATCCGCGGCCGCGGCCTGCTCGTAGGGGTAGAGCTGCAGCGCGACGGCAAGCCCTGGGCGGGCGGTGGCGTGGCTGCGATGCAGGCCATGCTGGAGCGTGGATTCCTGCTCTGCCCCGCAGGCGCAGCCGCCGAGGTTGCCTCCTTCCATCCGCCGCTGGTGGTAACCGAGGAGCAGCTCGAGGCCGCTGTGGCCGCCTTTGCCGGCTGGCTGGCGACGGTGCAGGCGTGAAGCGGCGGCTCCGGCAGCCCGCCTGGTACCACTTCGTCCTCATCGGCGTGGGGGCGATGCTCCTCACCTTCGCCATCGTCGGCATGCTGATTCCGCCCCGCTACATCGTCCAGCGCGAGGTGGAGATCGTGGCGCCCCCCGAGCTGGTCTTCGCGCAGCTCAGCGACATCGCGAACCACCCCGGCTTCATGCCTTGGAAGGGGCAGGACCCGACCGTTACCTTCACCCCCGGCGCCGTTACCAAGGGCCTCGGCGCGACCTACGACTGGCAGGGGGAGCAGACGCAACGCATGCGCTACCTCGTGACAGCCGAGGAGCCGCCCAAGGCGATCGGGTTCGAGATGGTGACGGAGGGGCCGGGCGACCTGGGCGGCGTCTGGAACATCCGGCAGTTCGGCAAGGTGACCAAGGTCACCTGGTCGCTGCATGGCGATGTGGGCTGGAACATCCCGGCCCGCTTCGCGCAGCTCGGCGTCGATGGCGCGCTCGGACCGCTGCTCTCGACGGGGCTCACGCAGCTCAGGGCCCGCTGCGAGCAGGCGGCGCGGGCAGGCGCAAAGTAGCGGGCCCGGTGGCGGTGGGTGGCTTGACCTCTGCCCTACCGCCGACTAACAGAGAGCCCCTCTCCGGGCCGATGTAGCTCAGCCGGTAGAGCAACGCATTCGTAATGCGTAGGTCATCGGTTCAAGTCCGATCATCGGCTCCTCTCCTTTCCCTCGTTTGCAAAATGGCACGCCTCACGGTGCTCGCCACCGAAACAGATGCAGGAAAGACCTTTCTCGTCGCCGCACTCCTTCGGGGGCTGCGGGGGCGAGGCTGCGTTGTGCGCCCCTACAAGCCCTTCGCCTCGGGGCCCTTCTCAGCGAGCGACGACACCTCGCTCCTCCGCGCGGCCTGCGGCGAGCCGCTCACCGAGGCGCAGGTTACGCCATGGCGTTTCGAGCGGCCGGTGGCGCCGGCCTTCATCCTGCGCGACCGCGGCATTAGGCTCAGCGCAGCCGACCTGCTCGCACCGGCGGCCGCGCTCGAGCGGGGCGCCGACCTGCTCATCACCGAGACGGCCGGCGGCCTGCTATCGCCCCTCACCGAGCGCTGGAGCTCGCTCGATGCCGCCGACCTGCTCGGCGGGCCGCTGCTGTTGGTGGTGCGCAACCGGCTCGGCGCGATCTCTGCGGCAGAGAATGCGCTCCGCCTGCTCGACCTGCCTCGGCGGAGGCTGGTTGCTGTGGTGCTGTCGGACGGCGCGGAGGTCGCGACGGAAGACGATGCGCTGCTCCTCGACGAGAACGAGGCTTGGTTGCGGCGCGCCAACCAAGCGCTGCGCTGGTTCAGGCTGCGGCGGGGCGGAGCGCCGGAAGAGGCGCTGCTCGACCTGCTCTGGCGCAGGCCAACGGGGCGCTAGAGCTCTTTGGGGGGCCTGACGGTGCCGGGCGCGGGTGCGGCGGGTGCCGGCTTGGCTGCAGGCTTGGTGGCGGGCTTTGCCGCCGGCTTGGCAGCGGGTGCGGCGGCGGGTGCGGCGGCGCGGGCGGGCGGAGCGGCCCGGTGGGCCGGCGCGGCGGCCGGTGCTGAGCGACGGGTCTCAGCCGGCTTTGCGGCAGGGCGAGCGGGTGCGGTAGCCTTCGGAGCGGGCGCTGCAGCACGAGCGGGCGCCGCCGGGCGGGCCGCAGGCGCTGCAGGGCGAGCGGCGGGGGCCGTGGGGCGGGCGGCGGCGCTCTGCACGACCGGTGCGGGCTTGGCAGGGACAGCAGCGGGGGCCGCGGCCGTCTTCGCGGCAGGCGCGATGCCAGCGGTGGGGGCCGCTGCAGCCTGCGGAACCGCGCCCACCTTGCGGCAGAGGTTGAGCCGCTCGTGGTAGCTCTCGGAGAGCTTCTTGCTCACCTTGTCGCGGAGCATGAGCACCTGGTCATTCGCCGCGCGGCAGTCGCCGACGCCGAGCGCGGTGTCGATGGCGACGCGGGCAACGCGGGCCTTGTCGAGCTGCTCGCGCAGCTTGTCGAGGCCGACGAGCGCCACAGGCGTGGCGAGCGTGATGCGGTCCATGGCGCGACGGGCCTTGTTCTCCTGGCCCTTGTCGAGCGCGGCGAGCGCCTCGAGCACCTGGGGCTCAAACTTTGCCCGGTCGGCGACCTCATCCACAACGCGGACGGGCTCCTTCTTCTCGATGGAGGCCGGCGCCGCAGACGCTGCAACGCGCCGTTCGGCGTTGAGCGTGCTCTCGCGCTTCACCCGCATCATCTCCGAGCCGAAGACGCCGCCGGCGACGAGGAAGACAGCGAGCATGCCAATCGCGATGTGCTTGAAGCCGATCTCGCCCTGGCCGCGACGCTGCTCGGAGCGCCGCGGTGCGATGGGCACATCGACCGCCTCATCCCCGATGACGAAGCGGCCCGTGACGGCCTCCACCTTGTCGGAGGCGGGGATCGCGCGGCCACGCACGGTAGTCGCGCCGGTCCCAGCAACATCCATGCGGACGGGGCCGGTCTGGCCGCGGGCCGAACGGCTCCGGGGCGCAGCGGCGCTCGCCTGGCGGTCGTCGTCCATCATCTCCGGCCCAACGCTGGCCACGGAGGCGCTGCGTCGCGCCTCGCCACCCGCTGCCACCTTCTCGCGCGGTGCGGGCGCACGGGCCGGCGTGTTGGCCTGCGGGTCGAACATCTGGTCGAGCGCGAGCTGGGGGTTGGCCTGCTTGCGGCTGGCCGGCTTCTTGGCATCGGCCGGTTTGACGGGCGCACGGCCCATCACGTCGAGCGCCATCTGGTCTTCGGGCACGGGCGGCTGCTGCGCAGAGATGCGCTCGAGCCGGATCAGGATCTCGTGCATCGACTTGGGCCGGTCTTCGCGGCGCTTGGCGATCATCTCCATGACCAGCTTGGCGAACTCGGCGGGGATGGGCTGCTCGGCAGCGCGGGCCACATCGGCCGGCTTCTCGTTGATCTGGGCGTGCATGACACCGATCTTGTTCTTGCCCGAGAAGGGGGCGCGGCCGGTGAGCGAGAAGTAGAGGACCAGGCCGAGCGCGTAGATGTCGCTGCCGGCGTCGAGGGTCTCGCCACGCGCCTGCTCCGGCGACATGTATTCGGGCGTGCCGAACATAACGCCCGTCTGGGTCAGGCCGGCGTCGTCGTTGATGGCCTTGGCGATGCCGAAGTCGAGCACCTTGATGCTGACGCGGCCCCCCTTGGAGTCGACCAACATGATGTTGTCGGGCTTGAT
The DNA here is from genome assembly GCA_044236985.1 of Bradymonadia bacterium. Classification (GTDB taxonomy): domain Bacteria; phylum Myxococcota_A; class Bradymonadia; order REDH01; family REDH01; genus CAIWGR01. The sequence continues at coordinate 16,592 of JBIIFW010000008.1, forward strand.
GTCGCGGTGGATGATCTCGCCCTGGTGGGCCTCGCTCAGCACCTCACAGGACTGCATGGCGATGCGCATGACATGGTGGGCCGGCATTCCCTTGCCCGTGCGACGCACAAACTTCCCGAGCGAGACGCCCTCGATGTACTCCATCGCAATGTAGAGCGTGCCCTCTTCGAGCCGGCCGAGGTCGGAGATTGTGACCGCATGGTGGTGGCGGATGCGCGACACCATGCGGGCCTCGTTGAGGAACCGGGTGGCGAGCTCTTCGTCGCCCGAATAGCGGCGGTGGAGGAACTTCACGGCGAGCCGCTGGTGGTCGAAGTCTTTGTCGTTGTGCTCGGCCAGGTAGACCACCCCCATGCCGCCCGAGGCAATGCGCTCGGTGATGGTGTAGTTCTGCATGATGGTGCGACCGATGAGGTCGTCCTTCTCCACCTCGGACGTGACCGCGGCGTTGCAGTTGGGGCAGCGCTGCAGGCCCTCACCCAACTTCTCAGAGCACTTGCTGCAAACAACCGAAGAGGAGTTCGCGACCATCTGACACCCATCCGCAAAGCTGGCGCCTGGGCGCCGGATCAACTCACTGAACGACTGCATGGTACCTGCCCCAAGGGGCGCCGCAACTTATCGGAGGGCGGCAGATAGACGGGTTGGCAGGTGACGATTCTGTGGTAGAGGCCACCACAGATTCCCAGCACCCACGGACCCCATGGCCCTTCGCATCTCGCAGCTCGAAACGGGCGGAATTCTCGACTCTTTCTTCGTCATGACCGCCTGCAAGCCGGCCGAAACGAAGACCGGTTCGACCTACTACACCCTCACCCTCCGCGACATCGGCGGCACGGTGACCGCCAAGGTCTGGTCGCCCGCGCAGGTCTGCCCCGGCGGTCAGCCGGCACCCGGCGTCTATTGGTTCAAGGGCAAGGTGGAGAGCTACCGCGAAGAGGCCCAGCTAGTCGTCAACGCGATGAGCCCCTACGAGCCGTCGCCCGGCGAGTATGACCAGCTCGTGCCCGCCTCCCGCTGGACCGCCGAGGTGCTCCGCAACGAGCTCCGTCGCCACATCGAGACCCAGGTGGCCAGCGACCTCATGCGCACCTTCCTCTTCGCCGTGCTCGATGAGCCGACGGTCGTGGAGCGCTTCTTCGCCTGGCCGGCCGCCTCGGGCAACCACCACGCCTTCCGATCGGGTCTGGCGGAGCACACGCTCTCGATGATGCGGCTCGCCTCGGTCGCCGCCGACCACTACGCCGCCTACCACCCCGGGCTGCTCAACAAAGACCTCCTCATCGCCGGCGTGCTCCTCCACGACCTCGGCAAGATCTGGGAGCTCTCCGCCGGCCTCGTCACCGACTACACCACCGTCGGCCGACTTGTGGGCCACATCCCCATGGGCGCCACCTTTGTCGAGAAGATGGCCCGCACCATCGACGGCTTCCCCGAGGACCTCATCTGGGAGCTGCAGCACCTCGTCCTCAGCCACCACGGCCTGCTCGAGTATGGCGCGGCCAAGCTGCCGACCACGCCCGAGGCGCAGCTGCTCCACTATGTGGACAACATCGACGCCAAGCTCTTCTCATTCTCCCAGGTGCAGTCGGCCAACGGCTGGTCCTTCAACACGCGGAGCCTCGGCCGGCCGCTCTTTGTGCCGCCTGACAGCACCCGGACCTGGGCCGCGCCGCTGGTGGTCCCCGACATGAGCCGCGGGCCGGGTCGCGCGGCTGATGCGGTTACGGCGGCGCCCGTTGCGGCCGTCGAGACGCCCGCGGTGGAGCCGCCGCGCAAGCGGGCGAAGGCGGCCGCCGAAGAGGCCGAGCCCGACAAGTCAACGCCGCTCGATACCCCTGCGCGGCCGCGGCCGCTCATGCTCTTCGACGGGCTCGAGTAGCCCCGATCAGGGGAAGATGCCGCGCTCGCGGTAGGAGTCGCTCACACGCTGCACTGCGACGGCGAGGGCGGCCGTGCGGCGCGAGACCTTGTGCTCCTCGGAGAACTCGCGCACCCGCTCGTAGGCGCTGCGGAGCCGCTCCTTGAGCTTGGAGTCGACCTCGCGCAGGTTCCAGCTCTCGGACCGCTTGTTCTGAATCCACTCGTAGTAGGAGACGCAGACGCCGCCGGCGTTGGCGAGGATGTCGGGGATGATGTCGACGCCCTTGGCCAGCAGCAGCTCTTCGCCGCGGGGGGTTGTGGGGCCGTTGGCGCCCTCGACGACCAAGCGGGCGTTGATCAGCTTTGCCTCATGCTCGTCGATCTGGAACTCCATCGCGGCCGGGATGAGGATGTCGCACTTGGTGGCGAAGAACTCGTCGCGGCTGATCGAGACGCCCTCGTCGTAACCGGCGACTCCGCCCGCCTTCTTCACATGGGCGGCGAGCGCGACGGTGTCGAGACCGGTCGGGTCGCTGATGGCGCCCGAGTGGTCGCAGACCGCGACGCAGAGCGCGCCCGCCTGGGCCAGCAGCATGGCCGCGTGCGAGCCAACATTGCCGTAGCCTTGGACGGTGAAGCGGGCGCCGTCGAGCGAGAAGTTCTTCTCTTCGGCCCACTCGTCGATGGCGTAGACAACGCCCTGGCCTGTCGCCTTATCGCGACCGACCGAGCCACCGGCACCCAGCGTCTTGCCGGTGACGACGCCGCGCACGGCGTTCTTGTTCTGGGCGCCCGCGCCGTTCATGTAGGTGTCCATCATCCAGACCATGGTCTGGGCGTTGGTGCCCATGTCGGGGGCGGGGATGTCATACTCGGGGCCGATGTTGGAGCCGAGGTCGTGGGTGAAGCGGCGGGTGACCCGCTCGAGCTCGGTCTGCGAGTAGTTCTTGGGGTTGATGCGGACGCCGCCCTTGGCACCACCGAAGGGGATGTCGAGCAGCGCACACTTGTAGGTCATGAGCGCGGCGAGCGCCTTCACCTCTGGCAGCGTCACATGGTCGCTGTAGCGGATGCCGCCCTTGTAGGGCCCCAGGATGTTGTTGTGCTGGATGCGATAGCCCGTGAAGAGCTTCACGGAGCCGTCGTCCATGCGGACGGGGAAGTGGACGATGACCTCGTTCTTCGGCTCGCTCAGGATAAGGCGCACGCTCTCCGTCGGCGGGACCACCTCGAGCGCGGCGCGGAGCTGGTCGAGGTGGACCTCAAAGAAGTTCAGTTTGTTGCTGCTCGGGTGCTCGCTCATGTTCGCCCTCGTCTCCGCTTTGCGCTGCGGCCTGTTTGGTTTGCGACCTGCCATGGCGGCGGCTTCTACGGGGCGTGCAGATCGCAAGCAAGGAACCCGAACAGGTGCAGCATGGCGCACACCTGACGCGTTGCGACAACGCGGGCTGCGCGGCAACGATTCCCGCTACGGCGCCCCGTTGCAGCGGCAGAGGCTCGAGGCGGCCCCGGCGCCGAAGGACCAGCGGAGGCCGAACTCCGCCCGCCAGTCCATCACCTCGCCCACCACCGGCAGCGCGCCGGCCAGCCAGTAGGTGGCGCTGCCGCTGTCCCACGACAGGTTCGGTCCGACCTCCAACCGGGCCGTGCCCGCCGCGTCACCAAAGGGCACCGCGCCGCCCGCGAAGAGCGACCCGTCAACCGTAGCACCGAACGCAGTTGCGACACGCGCCGCGAACCAGACCTCCTGCTCGTTCATCGGCGCGACGAGCGGCGCGAAGCCACCCGCGTGGGCATGGGTCGAGACTGTCTCCGCATGCTTGGCCACCGGCACGCTCTCCTCCTCGTCGTGATGGAGGTGGACGGTGGTGGCGAAGCCCAGTTCGCCCGTCAGCGCAACGCGCCCAAAGCTGTGCTCATGCGCCAGGCCTGCCATCACCATCGGATGGCCCATGCCCATCTCGGCCTCCTGATCGCCGAGCGGAAGGGTGGCGTTCAGCGTCGCGAAGGTGGCGTCGTTGGAGGCCTCGTTGCGATGCAGCAGCAACGACGAGCCTAGCACGGTGTCGCCTAGGCCAACCTCGCTGTAGCCGCTGCGGTCGAGGTGCAGCAGCGGCTGTTGTAGCCGGAACGCCCAGCGACCGGAGCGCCAGTCGCCCTCCAGCGTCAGGCTCTGCCACTGCCCCGCATCGTGCTCGTTGTCGGCCGCGCCGAGGCCGAGCCGTGCGCCCGCCATCCAGCCGGCATCGCCCGGCCGCACCGGCTCGTGGCAGGACTGTGCCCGCGCCGACGCCGCACCCGTCAGACAAGACAACGCCAACACCAACTGAGCAACCAGACTGCGCATGCTACACCTCATCTTCCGAGGAGGAGCACCCGGAGCGCGGCCGAACTAGGGCGCGGCGATCAGGTGGTCAAAGGAACCGTCTGTGGCAAATCGTCGCAGAGCAGCGCACAGTCGCAGGCTAGGAGCGCACGGACGAGCTCGGTCAGCGGCAGCCCCTCGATGGCGGTCGGGTCGTTGGTCTCCACCCGCTCAAAGAGGGTGATGCCGGCCCGCTCAAACATGTAGCTGCCGGCGCAATCGAGCGGCCTCTCGCGCTCCACATAGCGGCGGGCAAAATCCTCGCTGTAGCCCCGCGCCACGAGCCGCGTCTCGTTCACGCTCTCGTGCCAGCAGCCCGCCGCGCCATCCCAGACCGCCAGCCCCGTGACCAGTCGGTGGGTACGCCCCGAAAAGCGCATGAGCTGCGCCACCGCCCGCTCCTCGGTGTGGGGCTTGCCCAACACCTCGCCATCGATCTCGGCCACCTGATCGGAGCCGATGACCACCGCGCCGGGATAGGCCGCCGCGACCGCCTCTGCCTTGGCCCGCGAGAGCGCCTGCACCAGCGCGACAGGGTCGGCGATGCGGGCCTTGTAGGCCTCTTCGTCCACCTCCGGTCGGGCGGTCACAAAGGGGAGGCCGAGCCGGAGCATCAGCGCCTTGCGGTAGGGCGAGGTGGAGGCAAGCACGACCTGCTTCATGGGTTCACGGCGCGCGGCGGGGCAAGCTCGTTCCAGTTCGACGGCAGGCCCTCTTTGCTCTCGCAGGCGGCGACGCGGCGCAGGGTGGACCAGCCGGCCTCATCGAGCAGCACCATGCGGTCGCGCTCACGCAGCGCCACCTCGGTCTGCAGCTCCGTCGGAGGCGACCAGACCACGGGCAGCCCGTTGCGCTCGCTCCGCCCCCAGACAAAGGTGAGCGGGTGCCAGCCATTGTTGACAGGGTCGCCAGTTGCGAGGCTCTTCCAGAAGCCGCTCCGCTGCTCGCCGTCGTCGTTCCAGGCGGTCACCTCGTCGCCCGTGAAGGTCAGCACGCCGCGCCCGCGGCCTACCGGGGAGGTCACCTGCCAGCCGCCGCAGAGATAGGCAGCGAGCGGTGCGTCGAAGTGGGTGAAGACGGGACGCACCTTCTCCGGCGCACCGCAGGCGGTGAGCAAGAGCAGCCCCGCTCCGAGCAGCCGCCTCATACCTGTGCGGGGCGCTCTCCGCCCACAAAGCCGCGAATGGTGAGCGGAGCTCCGCCCGCCGTGAGCGCGACGCTGCCATCGAGCACCGCCCGCTTGAGCAGCCCGAGCGCCTCCACACCCTCCGATGCGGCCACCACGCCGGTCACGGTGCCAACGACATCTTCGCCGGCGAGCACGGGCGTGCCGGGCGCAAGGGCAACAGGCGAGGCGAGGCGCATGAGTCGACGCGCCGGGGTGCTGCGCGAGAAGAGCCGCTCGATGATCTCCTGGCCCAGGTAACAGCCCTTGCGGAAGCTCATCGCGTCCCAGAGGCCGAGCTCGAGCGGGATGGCACCCGCGCCGTCATCGAAGCCGATCCGCGCACGCCCCGCAGCCACGCGGAGCGCATCGAACTCTGCCCCTGAGGCAGCCTCCAACCCGAGCGCAGCGAGCGCCTCGAGCGCCTCCGCCACGCCCTCACGCGGCAGCACGAGCAGCGCATCCGCCGGCTCGAGTCCCGTACCCCGGAGCAGCCAGCCATCGCGCCACGGCTCGGCGGTGCGTTGCCCCTCAGCAAGCGGCGCCAACCCCAGACGAGCGGCAACCTCGGCGCCGCCAAGCGCGACCACCGAGAGCGCCTCGTCGAGCAGCTCCAGCTCTACCTTCTCCGAGATGAGGTAGCGGTCGAAGTGGGCCAACGCGCTCTCCGCGCGACCCTCCTCGAGCACGAGCAGCCAGCCCCGCTCACCCCAGGCGAAGGCCTGCAGGTCGAAGAGGATGCGGCCGTTGATGTCGGTCGCCGTGGCGTAGCCCCCGCCGCGCGCCGGCCAGGGCCGCGTGTCTTGCGTCAGCTTGGTCTGCAGGAAGGGGATGGTATCGGCGCCCCAGAGGCGGAGCAGCGAGCGACCCGGCGCGGCTGCATAGAAGCCGGGCGCCTGCTCGAGCGCCGCGCGGCGCGCAAAGGTCACCGCGGCCGTCTCGAGCGCCGCCTGCTTGGCTCCGGTTGCGTCGCTCATGGGCCCGTCACCGTGGCGCCGAACTCGGCATCGAGCGCGTCGGTCATCTCGAGCAGCGTGACGGAGCGATGGGTCTGCATAAGCGTCTCCCAGAAGGCAGTGAGCGCCGCCTCTTTCTGCTGCCAGGGCCGGCGGAGGTCGTGCTGCTTGGCGACGAGGATGGCCTGCACGCCGCGGTCATGTTGGTCCATGAGGTCGATGGCATGGATGGCCACCGAGAGCTTCTCCTGGCCGGCGCGGAAGCAGCGGGCGAGTAGACGCGCGCCCGCGTCGGGCAGCGCGCAGATGGTGGTGCCGATGACGGGAAGACGGGTAACCGGCATCACGCCGCAGGGGATCTCCCAGAGCGGGAGCGAGTGTTTGCGGTCGCCGCGACGCCAGAAGCCCCAGCGCGAGGGGCGATAGGGCGAGGTGGGGGCGAGCAGCGCGAGCGGGTCGTTGGCGGCCGAGCCCGTGGGCTGCCCCTTGGCGGCCATGCGGGCCATCACCGCGGCCTTCGCGGCGAAGTAGGGCGGGCAGGGGAAGATGCTTGCATCGTACCGGTAGCCCCGCTCCGCGAGGAGGGCGAGGATGCGGGAGTCGAGGTTGTAGCCCGGGGTACGGAAGCCGAGCGGCCGGACGCCGAGCGACTCTTCGATCCAGCGGGCCGCCTCGTCGATCTCCTCGGCGATGCCCGACTCGGAGAGCTCGCGCAGGTGGTAGGGGTGTCGCAGGGTGTGCGAGGCGATCTCGTGGCCGGCAGCGACGGCGGTGCGGAGGGCGGTGACCGCCTCATCGAACTGCAGGTCGGCAGCGACAACGAAGAGGGTCATGCGGATCTGGAGCCGCGCGCAGAGGTCGAGCAGGCGGGGCAACGCGACCGCGTAGATGGCGCGCGGGTCGGGGTCCCCCTCAAGCGCGTGGATGCGGTGGTAGAGGCTGAGGCTGTCGAGATCGACCGAGAGGTTGACCAGCGCGCTCATCGACTTTTGACGCGGATGACCCAGGCGAGTGTGGCGAGCTGGCGAAGCACCCGCGGCA
>JBIIFW010000120.1:0-7238 GCA_044236985.1 Bradymonadia bacterium
TCGGAGCAGGGGCCGCAAGGTCCGGTGGGACCCATGGACCAGAAGTTCTCCTCGTCGCCGGCCTCCACGTCGCCCAGGCGGACAATGTGGTCGGGCGCGAGGCCGAGCTCCTTCTCCCAGATGTCCCACGACTCGTCGTCGTCCTTGTAGACCGAGACGTAGAGGCGGGCGGGGTCGAGTTTCATCACCTTGGTGACGAACTCCCAGCCCCACTTGAGCGACTCCCGCTTGTAGTACTCGCCGAAGGACCAGTTGCCGAGCATCTCGAAGAAGGTGAGGTGGCGGCCATCCTTGCCGACCTCGTCGAGGTCGTTGTGCTTGCCGCCGGCGCGGATGCACTTCTGCGCGCTGGCTGCGCGGACATAGTCGCGCTTCTCGAGGCCAAGGAGCACATCCTTGAACTGGTTCATGCCAGCGTTGGTGAAGAGCAGCGTCGGGTCGCCCTCGGGCACCACGGGGCTCGAGGCAACCACGGTGTGGAGCTGCTCGGTGAAGTAGTGGAGGAAGGCGCTGCGGAGTTGGTCTGGATTCATGGCCGGAGCATTCGTGCGAGAGGGTCAAACAGAGGGCGCGGGTCTAACATCGCGCCCACCCACCTGCAAGGCGAACCCGCCTTCTCGCGGCGCCGGAATGGCCATCGAATCATGGCCAAACCTTTTGGTTGGCAAGCGGATGCATTGCCCATACACTCAACCTGTTGAGCACTTTTGGGGAGCGGCCAAATGAAGCACATCGTTACCATCGGCGGACTTGTTGGTCTGCCCCTTCTTCTTGTTGCCTGTATCTCTGCTGATGGCGGTGAGGGAACCGCCGTCAATCGAGGCGGAAACGGCGTCAGACCTGCCGTGGACGTGAGCGGCGATGGCAGCATCGGCGCAGACACGGGCGGCGACGATACAGCGACCATCGATGATACCGGCGTGGACCCGGCGGACACGACCGTCGACCCCTCCGACACGGTTGCAGACACCGAGGATGATATACTTGCTGATACGGCAGCCGACACAACGCCCCCTGTTGATACAGCCATCGATGTGCCGACCGACGACACCGATACCGACGGCGACGGCATCTGGGACTTCATCGAGGGCGGGCTCGACCCCGACCGCGACGGGCTGCCGAGCCTGAACGACCTCGACAGCGATGGAGACGGCGTGTCGGACAGCGCCGAGTATGGCAGGCCTGCGGGCTCGGGCCAGCGTGGCGTCGATGTAGACAACGACGGCACACCCGACTTCCTCGACCGCGACAGCGACGGCGATTCGCTCCTCGACAACGAAGAGACCGGCTGCCCGGGCAGCACCTTCCGCACCGAGGAGGACAGCGACCGCGACGGCTACATCGACATGGTCGAGCTGGCCTTCGGCTCTGACCCTTGCGACAGCGGGAGCACGATTGAGAGCCTGGTCGACTTCTTCTTCACGCTGCCCTTCGAAGGCCCGCCCGACACCGGCACCTTCGAGATCGAGACCTCGCTGGAGAGCGGCGACGTCGTATTCAACATGGATGTCACCGGCTCCATGGGTGGCCCCATCTCGGGGCTCCGCTCCTCGCTTCGAAGCGCGATCATCCCCGGCCTAGCGAGCCGGATCCGGGACATCGCCATCGGCGTCTCGAGCTTCGCCGACTTCCCCTGCGAGTCCTACGGTGCGTCAGGCGATCAGCCCTTCCGGCTCCGCACCCGGCTGACTACCGACACCGCTGCAGCACAGCGGGGTACCGACCTTCTCTCGCTTGAGAACGGCAACGACACGCCTGAGTCGGGCATCGAGTCGCTCTACCAGATCGCCACGGGCGCAGGCCGTTCCTCTACGCCCTGCGTCAACACCGGTTCGGGCTTCTCCATCCCCACCTTTGACGCAGCAGCCGGCCTGATCCCCGGGGTGGCCGACGGCACCGTCGGCGGTGTCGGCTTCCGCGACTCGCAGGTCAAGGTTGTCGTTCACATCACCGACGCCATTTCGCAGGCTCGTGGTGCCGGCTCGCCCAACAGCTCCGTGCCCTACGGTGCGAGCGAAGCCGAAGCCTATGCGGCACTCACTGCCATCGATGCCAAGGTCATCGGTGTCGCCGTCGGCAGCCAGTTCCTCCCCTTCCTGCCTGCCGACTACCCCTCGCTCGCGAGCCAGGTGAACATGGCGCGCCAGACGAACGCCGTGGTCGGAACCTGCGCCTGGGGCGTCGGTGCCGACCGGCCCGCGGGTTGCAGCGCCAGCCAGTGCTGCACCGGCCCGGCCGGCGCCGGCGAGGCTCCCTCCGGCGGCACCTGCCCGCTCGTCTTCAAGGTCACGACCTCCGGCATCGGTGGCTCGGCCTCGATCGACTCCAGCGTCATTGGCGGCATCCAGGCCCTGCTTGGCGGCTCGCTCTTCGACATCCGCGCCGTGCCGCGGCGCGACGAGGTCGAGTTTGCCTCGTCGGGCATCGACACTGCCTGTTTCCTCTCGGCAGTGCGGCCCACGACCGCCACGGCGAGCGGCTGCTCAGGCGTGCCGACGCCTGCAGACCTCGATGCCGACGGCACCCTAGACGGCTTCCGCGGCGTTTCGCCCGGCGCGACCGTCAACTTCGAGATCGAGGCGCAGAACGACTGCGTTGAGCAGATCGGCGTCCCCCAGGTCTTCTCGGCCTACGTTGACCTCATCACCAGCGAAGGTGGCTCGCTCGGCACCAAACTCGTGACCATCCTCGTGCCCCCCCTCGGCGACAAGCAGTGACCTTGAAGCCGCTTCGTCTCTCAGCGCTCATCGGGCTCGCGCTCCTCGTAGCTTGCTCGAGCAAAAAGGAGGCTGAACCCTCCGGCTTTGGCTCGGGAGCCGACGCGGCAGACGGGCAGGGCGCAGCGGACGGCAGCGGAGCAGCTGGCGATGCCGAGGAGGACAGTGCCGAGGCCGACACCGGCAGCGGCGATACCGTTGAAGACACGGCGGAGGCCTCCGACACGGCCACAGACAGCGGCGCTGGCAGCGGCGATGCGACCGAAGACACAACTGCCGAGCCCGACAGCACAACAGACACGGAGGCCGACGGCAGCGGCGGCCCCACGCTTCCGCTCCCCGGCTTTGGCACCATCACCGGCTCATGCGGTGTGCTCGACGACGAACTCCTGTCGCCCGACCCCTCCCTCATCGTCAACGCCATCGACTTCGGTTCCGACCCCTGGGATAACCCGGCCGACCTCACACTCCTCACGAGCGGAGGCCAAGAGATGGTCGCCGATGGCAACGCCGGAGGTTCGTCGCTGGAGTCGGAGATCTTCTCGCTTGAAGTGCTTACCCGCTGCGAGGGTGCCACGCTCGTGAAGACCGAGACCGAGGTCGTCTATGATGTTTCGGGCTCCATCACCGACATCCTCGTCGAGATCGACGGGATGAAGGTGGGCGTCAGCGTGACCCGCGCCGTCGGCTTCCCGCGCGACGCTGCATACACCGAAGCAACTGCCTCGGCCCTGTTGACCCGCAAGCTGACCGGCATCCAGGAGAGCACTGCCAACGTGTCGGCAGACGACCGTTGGGTGAAGCAGATTCTCCATGTGATCGCCTATGCCGACCAGCATGTCGCCGCGATGGAGGCCGCCTTCGAGGTCCTCGAACCGAGCGTGAAGGCCGACACCATCCTCTGGGTGACCCGGAGCGACGGCGACGACGAATTCATCTACTGAGTTCATGCCGCGGTGCGGCATCGTTCTTGAAGTTCGCCCTCCGCTCGGCTAGCAGAGTGCGCCCTCGATTGGGGCAGGTTCGGAACCTTCGGCGCCGCAGGTGGCGCCCGTAGCGGAGCATCGTATGAACATTCACGAGTATCAGGCGAAGCAACTCTTCCAGAAGTTCGGCATCCGAACCCCGCGCGGCATCCCCGCCTTCACGGTCGATGAGGCCGTGGCTGCGGCCGAGGAGCTCGGCGGAACGCTCTGGGTCGTCAAGGCGCAGATTCACGCTGGCGGCCGCGGCAAGGCTGGCGGCGTCAAGCTCGCTCGCACGATCGAGCAGGTCCGTGAGCATGCCACGGCGATTCTTGGCGCGACGCTCGTCACCCACCAGACCGGCCCCGAAGGCCGCCTTGTTCGTCGCCTCTACATCGAAGAGGGCTGCGATATCGACCGCGAACTCTATCTTGGCGTCGTCCTCGATCGCGACACCTCGAAGGTCACCTTCATGGCCTCGTCGGAAGGCGGCGTGGACATTGAAGAGGTTGCCGAGCACAGCCCGGAGAAGATTCTCCGCGAGGCCGTCACCCCTCTCCTCGGCATGACCTCGTTCCAGGCCCGCACGCTTGCTCTCGGCCTCGGCCTCAAGGGCAAGGCGGTCAACAGCGCCATCGACTTCATGCAGAAGCTCTACAAGATGTACATCGACCTCGACTGCGCCATCGTCGAGATCAACCCGCTTGTCCTCACCAAGGGCGGCGAGATCATCGCCCTCGACGGCAAGGTGAACTTCGAGGCCAACGCGCTCTACCGGCATCCCGAAGTTGTCGCGCTCCGCGACCTCACCGAAGAGGACCCCGCAGAGATTGAGGCCAGCAAGTATGACCTCGCCTTCATCAACCTCGACGGCAACATCGGCTGCATGGTCAACGGCGCAGGCCTCGCCATGGCAACGATGGACATCATCAAGCAGTTCGGCGCTGAGCCGGCCAACTTCCTCGACGTGGGCGGCGGCGCGAGCCAGGAGAAGGTGACCGCGGCCTTCCGTCTCATCACCAGCGACCCGCGCGTCGAGGGCATCTTCGTCAACATCTTCGGCGGCATCATGAAGTGTGATGTCATCGCGAACGGCATCATCGCCGCCAGCAAGGAGATCGGCCTGACGGTCCCCGTCGTGGTTCGTCTCGAGGGCACCAACGTCGAGCTCGGAAAGAAGATCCTTTCGGAGTCCGGCCTCGGCGTCATCCCCGCGGATGACATGGCCGACGGCGCCCGCAAGATCATCGCCGCCATCAACCGCGCCTAACCTACCTTCACGCAGACTCCGGAGATACCAACATGGCCATTCTCGTCGATGCCAACACCAAGGTCATCTGTCAGGGCATTACAGGCTCGCAGGGCAGCTTCCACACCACCCAAGCCATCGCCTACGGCACCAAGATGGTCGGCGGCGTGACCCCCGGAAAGGGCGGTCAGATCTGGGAGAACCAGCTCCCCATCTTTGAGACGGTCCGCGCGGCTGTCGAAGAGACCGGCGCAGACGCCAGCGTCATCTATGTTCCGCCGCCGTTTGCGGCCGACGCCATCATCGAGGCGGCGGAGGCCGGTGTGCGCCTCATCTGCTGCATCACCGAGGGCATCCCTGTCCTCGACATGGTGCGGGCGAAGGAGTACCTCAAGAGCACCAAGTCGCGCCTTGTCGGCCCCAACTGCCCTGGCGTCATCACGCCTGGCCAGTGCAAGATCGGCATCATGCCCGGCCACATCCACAAGCCCGGCCGCATCGGCGTCGTGAGCCGCTCCGGCACGCTCACCTATGAGGCTGTCGGTCAGCTGAGCGCGCTCGGCATCGGCCAGTCCTCCTGCGTCGGCATCGGCGGCGACCCGGTCAACGGCACCAACTTCATCGATGTCCTCTCGCTCTTTCAGGACGACCCGGAGACCGACGCCGTCATCATGATCGGCGAGATCGGCGGGACGGCCGAAGAGGCTGCGGCTGCCTGGATCAAGGAGCACATGACGAAGCCCGTTGTTGGCTTCATCGCTGGCCGTACGGCGCCTCCGGGCCGCCGGATGGGTCACGCGGGCGCCATCATCTCGGGCGGCAAGGGCACGGCTGAGGCCAAGCTCGACGCCTTCCGCGAGGCCGGCGTGCACATCGCGCCGTCGCCCGCTGAGCTCGGCATCACGCTCGCCCGCGCCATCGGCAAGGCATAAATCCTCTCTTCGATTCGTTCCGGCGAATCCCCGGTGCCCGATGGGCGCCTCTTACCTGCAACATCAGTGAATCTCATGGCAATTGAACGCACCCTCTCGATCATCAAGCCCGACGGCGTTGAGCGCAACCTCATTGGCAAGGTCCTCACCAAGTTCGAGGATGCCGGCCTCAAGGTCGTTGGCGCTCGTCTTATGCACCTCTCGGTCCGTGAGGCGGAGCTCTTCTACTGGGTCCACCGTGAGCGTGGCTTCTTCGGCGAGCTCGTCGAGTTTATGAGCCGCAGCGCTGTGTTCGTCACCGTCCTCGAGGGCGAGAACGCCGTTGCCGCCAACCGCGACATCATGGGCGCCACCAACCCCGCCAACGCTGCTGAGGGCACCATCCGCAAGGAGTTCGCTCTCTCCATCGGCGAGAACACCGTCCACGGCTCGGACAGCCTGGAGAATGCGGCCAACGAGATCGCCTTCTTCTTCTCGGGCACCGAACTTCACGGCGCCCGCTAGGCATGAACGCGCCTCCCATTCTTCGACCCGCAGACGAGCTGCCCCGAGACGGGCAGGGCAGGTTGCTCCTCAAGGGGCTGACCCAGTCCGAACTCGAGCGCTGGCTTGTCGAAGAATTGGGAGAGCGGCCCTTCCGCGTCACGCAGATCTGGAAGTGGCTCTACATCCGGTTCGTCTCTTCGTTTGAGGAGATGACCGACCTCTCGAAGGGGCTGCGCGAAAAGCTGGTGGAGCTCGCGAGGGTGGATGCCATCGCGGTGGATGCGGTCTTCCGCGCCTCTGATGGCACCCGGAAGATCACCTGGAAGCTCGACTCGGGCGCAGTTATCGAGTCGGTGCTCATCCCTTCCGAGAACAGGGTCACGCTCTGCATCAGCAGCCAGGTTGGCTGTGCGATGAATTGCCAGTTCTGTCTGACTGCGAAGATGGGCCTTCGCGGCCATCTCAGCACCGCAGAGATCGTGGATCAGGTTGCCCAGACCCGCCGCATGTTCGAGTCGGAGGGTCACATCTCCAACATCGTCTTCATGGGCATGGGCGAGCCGCTCCATAACCCCGACAATGTCATCCCGGCGACGCAGATTCTGATCGACCGCGACGGCCTCGGGCTGAGCCACCGCAAGGTGACCGTCTCCACCTCCGGTCTCGTCCCCGAGATCAAGCGGCTCGGACAGCAGTCCGACGCCAAGTTGGCGGTGAGCCTCAACGCCACCACCGACGAGATGCGCGACTGGCTTATGCCCATCAACCGCAAGTATCCGCTTGCGGTGCTCATGGAGACCCTGCGCGAGTTTCCGCTCCGCAACGGAGACCGTATCACGCTTGAGTATGTGATGTTGAAGGATGTGAACGACAGCCTCGATGATGCGCG
>JBIIFW010000009.1:0-23825 GCA_044236985.1 Bradymonadia bacterium
GCGTGGTCTCGGTTGCCGCCTCGTTGGGGCAGCAGGTGGAGGGCGGCCAGCTGCTCGCTGTCATCGAGCCGATCGCCTAGTCGAGGCGTTTGATTCTGGCAGCGCGGGAGCGGTCTGGTAGTGTAGAACGGCGTCGTTGGCGGGCCTGTGCTCTGCCTGTGCCTCTATGCACCTCTGCTACCGGATATCCGATGGATCATCGCCCCTCACCCGCTCTGTCTGCCTCGCTCTCTCCCCCGCGCCGCGGCAGCTGGCTCATGCTCGCTCTCACCGCCTGGTTGCTTGCTGCCTGCGGCGAGGAGACGCTCCGTGCCGCTGCGGGTCCGGAGTGCGGCGATGGCAGCGTCGACGATGGCGAAGCCTGCGACGACAACAACAGCCGCGGCCGCGATGGTTGCTCGTCGGCCTGCGAGATCGAGGCAGGGTTTGCCTGCGTCGGCGAGCCGAGCGTCTGCACGGCGCCTGTGGAAGACACGGGCACGATCGAGGATACGGGCGGCTCGGGCGACACGGGCGTCGCCGATACGGGCGGCTCGGGCGACACGACGGTGACCGACACGGGCGGCTCGGGCGATGCCGATGTGGTCGAAGACACGAGCGGCTCGGGCGACACCTCCACCGACACGACGGCCGACACGACCGACCCCGGCCCGCCCCGCTGCGGCGACGGCCTCGTCCGCCCCGGTGAGCGCTGCGACGACGGCAACAACGACAACAGCGACGGCTGCAACTCGGCCTGCTTTGTGGAGCCCAACTTTGGTTGCGTTGGCGAGCCGAGCATCTGCACCGCGACCGACCTTGCGCCGGTCTGCGGCAACAGTGTGATGGAGGCGGGCGAGGTCTGCGACGACGGCAACACGACGAGCGGCGACGGCTGCACGGTGCGGTGCAACCTGGAGGCCGGCTACGCCTGCTCCGGTTCGCCCTCGGTCTGCGTGGTCGACCTCTGCCGCAGTGTGAGCTGCACGGCGCTCGAGGGCCCCTGCCAGGCCGCGGTCTGCAACCCCGGGACGGGCATCTGTGACCTCTACCCGCGGCTCGACGGTACCTCGTGCGACGACGCCAACCTCTGCACCAGCGGCGACAGCTGTCAGGCCGGCGACTGCACGGGCACCGCGACCGTCTGCGCCGATACGGCCGGCGGCTGCGCGACCGGCATCTGCAACCCCACGACGGGCGCCTGCGATGAGACCGCACTGCCCGACTGCACCCCCTGCGAAGGGGGCAGCTTCTGCGCCGGCGGCGCCTGCGGCGGTCTGCCCCCGGGCCGAGCCTACAGCTTCGATGATGCGAGCGAACTTGCCGATTTCACGGTGGGCGGCTCCGCTCCTTGGCTTTGGGACGGGGCTGAGGGTCGTTCCGCCACCGGTGCGCTCCGCTCCGGCGACATCACGGACAGCGGCACGAGCACGCTCACGATCTCGGTCGACACGGCCTCGGCCAGCACGCTCAGCTTCTGGGTGAAGACCAGCACCGAGAGCTGCTGCGACAAGCTTCGCCTCTCCATCAACGGCACGGCCGACACGACGACCTGGCAGGGCCTCGTGGACTGGACGGAGGTCAGCCGCCCGCTGCCTGTCGGCCGGAACACCCTCGTCTTCAGCTACACCAAAGATATCAGCCTCGATGCGGGCAGCGACACGGTCTGGATTGACGACCTCGACCTCGGCACGACGGCGGGCTCGCAGTGTGTCGACAACGGCTGCGGCGCGAGCATCTTCAACGGCAGCTCCTGCGTGGTTTGCGCGCCGCAGCCCGACGGAGCGGCCTGCGACACGGTGGCCGGCGACTGCACTGCCGGCAGCTGCAGCCGCGGCGCCTGCATCGCCGAGCCGGTCGCCAACGGGACCAGCTGCAACGCGGGCTCGGAGTGCGCCGTAGGCAGCTGCCGCGCCGGGATCTGCGACGGCTCCACCCTCGTGCCCGACTGCACACCTTGCGCGGGCGGCACTGACTTCTGCGGCGGCGGCCTCTGCGGCGGCTCCGGCACCACCACGCTGACCTTTACGGACAGCGCCGATGCCTCTTCCTTCACCTCTGTCACCGGCGCCCGCTGGACGACCGATACTGCCGAAGGCCACGACGGCACCCCTGCCCTGCGCTCGGGTTCGACGGCCGACAGTGCAACCTCGCGCATCCGGTTCACAACGACCGTCTCGGCTGCAAACAGCGAGCTCCGCTTCTGGGTCAAGACCAGCACCGAGAGCTGCTGCGACAGGCTCCGCCTCTTCATCAACGGCACGGTCGATGCGACCACCTGGCAGGGCATCGTCGACTGGACCGAGGTGGTCCGCACGCTGCCGCTGGGGTCGGTCACGGTGGAGCTGGAGTACAGCAAGGACGGTTCGCTCACCTCGGGCTCCGATGCGGTCTGGATCGACGACTTCTCCATCGCCAATGGGGCAGCAGGCGCCTGCGTCGGCGGCCCCTGCGGCGACAGCATCTTCAATGGCTCCACCTGCCTCTTCTGCGACGCCACCTTGGAGGGCGTGAGCTGCGACACCGACGCCGGAGACTGCAACAGCAACAGCTGCTCCGGTGGCGCCTGCGTCGGCGACCCGATCGCCAACGGCAGCAACTGCCAGTCGGGCTCGGAGTGCTCGGTCGGAAGCTGCTCCGACGGCAGCTGCGCCGTTACCCCGCTCTCCGATTGCACCACCTGCGCCGGTGGCACCGAGTTCTGCGCCGGCGGCCTCTGCGGCGGCGTGAGCAGCGACCTCAGCTACGGCTTCGAGAGCGCCGCAGACCTCACCGCCTTCCGCATGCAGGGGGCGCAGCCCTGGGTCCTCAGCACCGTCGCGCCCCACAGCGGAACCTCCGCGATGAAGTCGGGGACGATCACCGACAGCCAGCGGTCGCGCGCCACGCTGAGCCTCACGCTCGATCGTGCCTCGACCCTCACCTTCTGGCTCAAGACCAGCAGCGAGTCGGGTTTCGACAAGCTCTTCCTCGTCATCAACGGCACCGACGATACCACCACCTGGAGCGGCGAGACCGCCTGGACCCAGGTCACCCGGTCGCTGCCTGCCGGCGCCACCACCATCGAGTTCGCCTATCGCAAGGATGGCAGCAACGCAGTCGGCTCCGACGCCGTCTGGGTAGATGACATCACCATCGCCGACGCGGGCAACCAGTGCGCCGGCAGCGCCTGCGGCGACTTGGTCTTTGACGGCACAGACTGCGTCGCCTGCGATCTCAGCTTCGACGGGCTCGCCTGCGAGAACGACCCCACCGACTGTAACCTGGGCCTCTGCGCCGCCGGCCGCTGCGCCCCGCAGCCGGTATCCAACGGGGCTGACTGCGTTGGCGCCGACGACCCCTGCAATGTGGGCGCTTGTGTTGACGGCAGCTGCACCGGCTTCCCCGTCGACAACGGCACCGCCTGCCCCGGCCTCGACGACGCCTGCAATGCCGGCGCCTGCATCGACGGCGTCTGCTCCGCCATCCCGCTCGACGATGGCACCGATTGTGATACCGATTTCTCCGATTGCCAGGCTGCCTCCTGTGTCGCGGGTCGCTGTCAGGCGCAGCCTGTCGCCGACTGCTCCATCTGCGGCGCTGCGGGCGACGGCCTCTGCGGCGGCGGTACCTGCCAGAGCATCTCGGGCGCCCAGAGCTACGGCTTCGAGGGCTCCACCGCGACGACCCCCTTCACCATGTCGGGCAACACCTGGTTCGTCGACCCCACCAACCGTCAGTCGGGCGGCGCCTCGCTGCGATCGCCCATCACGGCCGTCAGTACCACCCACTCCGCTTCGCTCTCGGTGACGGCGGGTCCCGGCCAGTCCTACTCCTTCTGGCTGCTCACCAGCAGCGAGCTCAACGCGGACTACCTCATTTTCTCCGTCGACGGCGTGCAGCAGGGCCGCTGGTCCGGGCTCGGCGTCTGGACCCGCTTTGAGGGAACGCTCACCGAGGGCGTCCACACCCTCACCTGGAGCTACACCAAGGATGCAGCTAGCGCGGGCGGCAGCGACGCGGTCTGGATCGACGATATCGTCATCGGAAGCGCCAACGCCTGCGGCGCCGACGCCTGCGGCATCTCGGTGCTCTCGGGCGGCAGCTGCGTGGCCTGTGATGCGCCCGCACCCGACTGCACGCTCTGCGCCGGCGGCACCGACGTCTGCGTTGGCGGCCGCTGCGGCGGCGTGGGCTCCGAGGGCCTCTTCGAGGACTTTGAAGACAGCGTGACGACCGCGATCACACCCGGCTCCTCGTCCATCTGGACCCGCGATGCCACAGCGCCCTCGCAGGGTGGCATGGCCTACCGCAGCGGCACCGTCGCGGCAGGCGCGACAAGCTCCTTCCGCGCAGGCGTCACCCTCGCCTCGCCCGGCGCTGTAACCTTCGACTACCGTGTTTCTGCGGGCGCCGGCGACCTGCTCAAGTTCTTCGTCGACGGCGTCGAGCGGCTGAGCATCGGTGGCGAGCGTCCCTGGACCAGCGCCAACTATCCGCTCGCTGCGGGCAGCCACAACATGGAGTGGCGCTTCACGCGCAGCGCTGCGGCTGCGGTGGGCGACAACGCGGCCTGGATCGATGTGATTGCGGCCGGCGACGCCACCGCCTGCGGCGGTGACGTCTGTGGCGCGCAGGGCTACGACGGCGCCAACTGCCAGCTCTGCCCGCTGCGCACCGACGGCGCCAGCTGCGACAGCGATGGCGGAGACTGCGTTGGCGCCACCTGCACCGCCGGCAGCTGCCTCTCGGAGCCGCTCCCCGACGGCCTCTCCTGCGACACCGACGCGGCCGACTGCCTCGATGCCACCTGCAACAGCGGCCTCTGCGTCTCCACGGGCCGCCCCGACTGCGCCAGCTGCGGAACCTCCAGCAACCAGTTCTGCGCGGGCGGCGAGTGCGGCGGCCTCACAAATCCTGGCCAGATCGACTTCGAGCGGCCCGACGCCCTCTCGCTCTTCACCACCACCGGGCAGGTTCTCTGGAACACCACCACCGACCAGCCCCGCACACCCGGCAGCACCGCGGCACGTGTCGGTCGTGTTGCGAACGCCCGAGAGGGCGTGCTGCGGCTCAGCATCGACCTGCCGGCCGACGGAACGCTGAGCTTCGCCTACCTTCGGCGTGCCACTACTGCTGCCGGCGATCAGATCTACTTTTATGTCGACCCAGGTGCGAGCCTTGTCACCTCCACGGCACTCATCAACTGGAACGGCGTCTCGAATTTCTGGGAGACCACATCGGTGCCCGTGACCGCCGGTCGTCACGAGTTTGTCTGGCAGTATGTTGGCGTTAACGGCAACAGCACATACGACCGCATGTTCTACCTCGACGACATCGTCTTTAGCGCGCTGGCCGCCTGCACCTCGCCAGACAGCTGCACCTCTTCGCTCTACGACGGCGCCGCCTGCCTCGCCTGCGATACGGGCCTCTGCGTTCCATAGCCGCGTCGCGCTGCCTCAGGTCGCTCGGTCGGGCGACTTGGCCTAGATTTGGAGATGGGCTAAAGCGCACCCTGTTGCACCAGCGGTCTGTCCGCCGCGGGGTGCAGCTCCCTCTCTGCCCCGCAGCTTTGCCATGCGTCTTGCGCTCTCTCCGCTTCTTCTGCTGACCATCGCCTTCGCCGCCTGTGGCACCGATCCGAGCCTTCGCGCGCAACGCAGCGAAGACACCCGCAGCGAGGAAGACAGCACCGCAGACACTGGGACGGGAGATGCGACCGAGGACGGCAGCGGCGACGCAGCAGACGGCTCTGGCAGCGATGTGATCGAGGACGGCAGCGGCGATACCACGCCCGACACGACAGCCGATACCGATCCGGCGGACGGCTCCGGCAGTGGCGACACGACTGCAGACACGACTGCAGACACGACGGCCGATACGACGCTGGACACCGACCCCGCCGACACAACGGCCGATACGACGCTGGACACCGACCCCGCCGACACAACGGCCGATACGACGCTCGATACCGATCCGGCCGACACGACGCTCGATACTGACCCAGCCGACACGGCGCTGGACACCGACCCCGCAGACACCACCGCAGACACCACCGCAGACACCGACCCGCCCGACACCACCATCCCGCCCGGCTGTGGCGATGGCGTCGTGCAGTCCGGCGAGGCCTGCGATGACGGCAACAGCCTCAGCGGCGACGGCTGCAGCGCCGCCTGCGCCGTGGAGTTCGGCTACCTCTGCAGCGGCACGCCGAGCAGCTGTGTGGCCCGCTGCGCCGAGGTAATCTGCATCGGCGGCGATGCCTGCAACGTCTCGGCCTGCAACCCTTCCAACGGCCGCTGCGAGCTCTCGCCCCGCGTAGACGGGACGCTCTGCAGCGACGGCAGCCTCTGCTCCACGGGCGATGTCTGCACAGCGGGCGTCTGCGGCGGCCGCGAGGTTATCTGCCCCGCCGGCGACGGCTGCTCCACCGCCACCTGCAACCCCGGCAGCGGCCGCTGCGAGGCTACACCGCTCCCCGACTGTACCGCCTGCGGCGGCGGCAATTTCTGCGCCGGCGGCCTCTGCGGCGGCGTGCCGAGCGGCCTCAACGAGGCCTTCGGCAGCGCGACGTCGCTCTCCCGCTTCACGATGTCCGGCACCCAGCCCTGGACCTTCGACGCCGCAGGCGGTCGCACAGGCGGCGCGGCGCGTTCGGGTGTCATCGGCAACAGCGCGACCTCGGTCGCCACCTTCACCCAGACCCTGACCACCGCCGCCACCTTCTCCTTCTGGTATCGGGTCAGTTCGGAGTCCACCTACGACTTCCTCCGCGTGACGCTCGATGGGGTCAACATCCTCTCCGCCTCGGGGACGGTGGCCTGGACCCAGGTCACGCGGAACGTGGCAGCGGGTGCCCACACCATCGTCTTCACCTACAGCAAAGACTCGAGCAACGCGGTTGGCTCCGACGCAGCCTGGGTGGACGACCTCGCCTTCTCTGCCGGCATCGGCGGGAGCTGCCCGTCGGACGGCTGCGGCACCCCGCTCTTCGACGGTACCAGCTGCGTCGTCTGCGGCGCGCTGCCCGATGGCGCCTCCTGCCCCGGCGGCAGCGACTGCAGCGAGGCCATCTGCGACGGCGGCCGCTGCACCGAGGCCACCATCCCCGATGGCACGATCTGCGGCGATGGCGGCACCACCTGCACCCCCACCCTCTGCGACGCCGGCGCCTGCGTAGAGCAGGCCGCCGCCGACTGCACCGCCTGCGGCACCGACGGCCTCTGTGGCGGCGGCCTCTGCCGCGGACCAAACGAGATCGCCACCTACGGCTTTGAGACCGAGGCCGATGCCCCGGCCTTCGTCATGGGCGGCACGGCCGGTTGGACGCGCACGACGACCGCAGCCCAGACCGGCGGCTACTCCCTCCGCTCCGGCGCCATCGGCTCGAGCCAAAACTCCTCGGCGACGCTCACCACCACCTTGTCGACGGCGGGTGAACTGCGGTTCTGGGTGAGAGCGAGCTCTGAGGATGGTTATGACCGGCTGATCCTGACAATCAACGGGTCTGTTGACGCCACGACCTGGAGTGGAGCGCTCCCCTGGACCGAGGTCACCCGGACGCTCCCTGCCGGCAACAACACCATCGTCTTCAGGTACACCAAAGATGGCTCGTCCGTGGCCGGTTCCGACACGGTCTGGATCGACAACCTCTCGGTCGGCACCGGCGCCTGCGGCGCGAGCGACGGCTGCGGCACGCCTGTATGGGATGGCGACTCCTGCGTCACCTGCGATCCACAGCCCGAGGGCACGGTCTGCGAAGATGATGCCACCGACTGCGTCATCGGCACCTGCCGCAGCGGTGCCTGCGCTCCCTCGCGCGCGACCGACGGCACGGTCTGCGACGGCGATGCCACCGACTGCCGCGTCGGCACCTGCCGCACCGGCCTCTGCAACGTGGTCAACGCGACCAACGGGACCATCTGCGACAGCGACACCAGCGACTGCCAGGTAGGTAGCTGCAACACGGGAACCTGCACGTCGGCACCCGTCGCCAACGGCACCAGCTGCGACAACGACAGCGCTGACTGCACCAGCGACACCTGCCAGTCGGGCGCCTGTAGCGCCGCCCCGCTGGCCGACTGCACCACCTGCGGCACCGATGGTGCCGGCCTCTGCGGCGCCGGCAGCTGCCAGGGCGACCTGAGCGCCATCAACAGCTTCGAGTCGGTAGGCGACCTCACCGGCTTTGTCGCAACCACCGGCTACGACTGGACACGCGACACCACCGTCGCCCGAACCGGCCGCGCCTCTCTCCGCACCCCGACAGCTGCCGGCTCCTACACCTCCACCTACACCCAGACCTTCGACGTCGACGTCTCCACCGACCTCTCCTTCTGGTACAAGGTGAGCAACGCGAGCGGCTACGACTACCTCTACTTCTACCTGGACGGGAACTACTACGGGGGCTGGACAGGCGAGGTGCCTTGGACCGAATACACCTTCACCGTCGCGCCCGGCAGCCACACGCTGCAGTTCTACTACTACCAGTCTGCCCCGACGGCGACCGGCGCGAGCGCTGCCTGGGTCGATGACCTTAGCCGCCTTGGTTCGACCACCTGTGCGAGCGATGAGTGCGGCCGCTGGGTCAGCGGCACCTCCGGCTGCCTCCTCTGCCAGGAGCTCGCCGCAGATTGCACGAACTGCGGCACGGGCAGCGCCTGCATGGCCGGCAAGTGCGGTGGCGTCGAAGGCGTCACCTACACACAGGACTTCTCCTCGGCGACCCGTCCCGCCGGCTTCTCTGTCGACACCAGACCATGGGTCGTCGACGCCACGGGCGGACGCACCGGCGGCGCCTACGCCTCCGGCACCGTCGCCACCTACAACGCCTCTACCAGCACCTTCACCTTCACCGCGGCCGGCAACGCCACGCTTACCTTCTGGTACAAGCTCAACGGCTACGCAGGCTACGACTCCTTCTACGCCTACCTCGAGGGCACCGCGGTCGTCTCCACCAGCACACCCACCAGCGGCTGGGTGCAGGCCTCCGTCCCCGTCCCGGCCGGCAGCTACGCGCTGCAGTTCTACTTCTACAACGGCCTCTACAACGGAACCAGTGGCGTCGACCGCGCCTGGGTCGACGACATCCGCATCGTCGATGCCGGCGGCTGCACCTCCGATGCCTGTGGGCTCGGCCTCTTCGACGGCACCGACTGCAACGTCTGTCCGCTCCTCGTAGATGGCGCCGACTGCGACCCCGACGCCACCGACTGCGACGGCGCCACCTGCGCCTCCGGCGTCTGCGGCACAGCACAGCTCCCCGACTGCACCAGCTGCGGCGAGACCGGCGCAGACCTCTGCATCGCGGGCGCCTGCGGCGGCCTCCCCGCCTATCCTGTCATCAACTTCGATTCGGCGACCGATCTGGACAACTTCCTCGTCAGCGGCGCCGTCTCGCGCACCACCGCAACCGCAGGCGTGCAGGCCGGCACCGGCGGCCTCCGCCTCGGCCCGGTCTCCAACTACGGGGGCATAACAGCCTCCATCACGGTCGACACACCCGCCGATGGCACCATGACTTTCTGGCGCAGAGGCGGACTTGCCGCAGGCGATACGACCTCGGTCCAGATCGACGGCTCCAACGTCTGGCAGCGCTTCGGCGCCCAGGCCACCTGGGAGTTCGTCACGCTGCCGCTCACGGCCGGCCTCCACGAGATCACCTTCTACCTTTCGGCCTCGTTTGCTTCTGCGCCCGTGCCCGCCGACCGCTCTGCCTACTTCGACACCGTCACCTTCTCGGCCTACCCGAGCTGCCCCGCCTCCAACACCTGCGTCTACAGCGGCTACGACGGCGCCGGCTGCGCAGCCTGCGACACCGGCCTCTGCGGCCCGTGACGAATCGCGCAAACGGAGGCGCCGCGCTTGCTCCGGCAACCCGGCGCAGGTAGGCAAAATCCATGCGGAAGTCCCTTCACATCCTCGCCAGTTCGCTGCTCTTCGCGCTGTTTGCGATTGGCTGTTCGGGTTCATCGGAGGGCGGCGGCGACACCGACTACAACTTCGATACCGGTGGCCTGCCCCCGGCCGACACCTCGACAACAGTCGACGCAGCCGGCAGCGCCGACACCGCAACAGCCCCCGATACCATCGCCCCCTGCGACATCGCCGCCCTCTTCGAGCGCAACGGCTGCTCCACCTCCGGCTGCCACGGTGACGCCTATCGGAGCACGCCTCCGCTCGTCGGTAACGACTTCGAGAGCCGCCTCGTCGGCCAGCGCTCGCTCCGCCCCGACTGCCACGCCAACATCATCGATCCCGCGGCCCCCGAGGAGAGCCTCATCCTCCGCCTCACCGACCCGGCCCGCTACGATGCCGCCAACGACTGCGGCGCCCCCATGCCCCCCTACGGCGCCGCCATGTCGCCCGACGATGTGAGCTGCCTCGAAGGCTGGGTCCGACAGGTTGCTGCTGCCGCTGCAGAGGGTTCCGCCGAGGGCTCCGCGGCCACCTTTGAGCCCCAGCCCCTCGAGAGCGCAGTCGCCAAGGCCAAGGCCCTGCTGCACGGCGGCTCGCTGACCGATGCAGACCTCGCCACCGCGCGCAGCGGCCCCGATGGACTCCGCACCCTCGTCGACGGCTGGGTCCGTGACGACGCCTTCGAGGTCGCCGCCAAAGACCTCTTTGCCGTCGCCCTCCGCACCCAGCTCCAGGGCTCCGTGCTAGACATCCTCGACGGCTCGCAGCGCTTCCTCTCCGGCAAACTCGACGCAGCCATCGCCGCCTCGCCCGCCGAGACCGCCTGGGGCGTCGTCGCCCGCAACGAGCCGCTCCCCAACCTCGCCACCACCCGCAAGTTCGTCGTCAGCACCGCCGAGCTCGTCATCCTCGCCTGGTTCGAGACGCTCGCCGCAGAGCGGCAGCTCTCCCACACCGTCGTCCTCTCCGGCGCCACACCGCCCTCCGACGCCCAGGCCGCCGCCGACCGCAGCTGGACCTTCGCTCCCCCCTCTGGCCGCACCTGCGTGATCAACACCACCCCCTCCGGCGGAGGCTACCGCGTGAGCAGCACCGCGCTGCTCCCCATGCTCTTCGGCCGCATCCCCTGCCGCGACGCCAACTCCTACAACCTCGCCGCGCCTGTTATTCGGCCCGAGGACTACACCGACTTCCGCACCGTGCAGCTCGTCCCCGGCCAGGCCGTCACCCCCTTCTACGACCTCGCCGCGCTCCGCACCGCACAGACCATCGGCGTCCGCGTCCCCCGCGTTGGCTTCTTCTCCACGCTCGGCTTCCGCATCAACTGGCGCACCAACGCCGACAACGACTTCCGCGTGACCACCCATCAGGCCCTCATCGGCGCGCTCGGCGCGGGCCTCGCTGCCGGCGATGCCACCGAGGCCACCAGCGATGCCGGACTCGACGCGGCACACACCAGCGCCAGCACCGACTGTTACGCCTGTCACCGCCTCATCGACCCCATGCGGCTCTACTTCTCCACCGCCATGACCACCGCGCAGTTCCCGCGCGAGTCCGGCCTCTCGCTGCAGCCCAGCTTCGCCTTCCTCGGCGTCCAGTCCGAGGCCGAGGGGCTCGACGGCTTC
The DNA here is from genome assembly GCA_044236985.1 of Bradymonadia bacterium. Taxonomy (GTDB): domain Bacteria; phylum Myxococcota_A; class Bradymonadia; order REDH01; family REDH01; genus CAIWGR01. The sequence continues at coordinate 11,502 of JBIIFW010000009.1, forward strand.
GCGGAGACCCTTGCCGAACACCCCCGCTTCGCCACCGCCTGGACCCAGCATGTCTGCGCCTGGGCCAACGGCACAGCCTGCGACGAGGGAGACCCAGAGTTCCAGCGCATCGCCACCGTCTTCCGCGAGCGCGGCTACCAGTTCCGCACACTCGTCGCCGAGGTCATGAGCTCGCCCCTCACCACCGGCCTCGCCCCCACGCAGCAGGACGAGGAGCGCCCCTTCGGCGTCGCCATCGCCCGCCAGCAGACCTTCTGCCACCTCCTCGAACAGCGCCTCGCCACCGATGTCTGCGCCTCCTCCGGCGTCAAGGCCGCGCTCGGCCTCATCCCCGCCGACTCCTTCATCCGCGGCGCCGCCCCCCCCCTCATTACCGTCGATCCCAACCTCTTCCAGTTCGCAGCCGCAGAGGCCTTCTGCCGCAACGTCGCTACGCTCAATGCCATCGTCTCCACCTCCTCCTCGGCGCTCTTCCCCGCCGACGACTCGGCGCTCACCCTCTCCCGCATCGTCGAAAAGCTCATGGGGCTGCCCCCCTCCCACCCGCGCCACCGCGCCGCCGTCGCCGCCCTCTTCGGCCACTACGCTGCGGCACGCGATGCCGGCGCAACCGCCCTCACCGCCCTCCAGTCAGCCTTCGTCATGGGCTGCGTCTCTCCCGATGTGCTTGGAGTCGGACTGTGAAGCCAAACCCCTCCATGGACCGCCGCGCCTTCCTCCGCCGCGTAGGCCTCGTTGCAGCAGCAACGGGACTGCCGCCCCAGTTCCTGCTCAGGCCCTCCATCGCCAACGCCGGAGCCCTCGACGCGCAGGCAACCTTCCTCCTGCTCTCCGTCTCCTCCGACGGCGACCCGCTCAACGCAAACCTACCGGGCTCCTACGTCCCCGACGCCATGAACAACCCGCTGCTGCCCGCCACGGAGGTCAGCGTCGGCAGCCAGCGCTGGCTTGCAGGGAGCCCCTGGGCCGACGCCTCGCTCGACCGCTTCCGCAGCCGTACCTGCTTCTTCCACCATGTCTGCCACACCGCCGCCCACACCGAGATGGCTGCGGTCCTCGGCCTTCACGGCGCCGTCGCCTCCGCCAACGGTCGCGGCTTCGAGCAGCTCCCCTCCATGATTGCCCAGGAGAACGCAGCGGCGCTCGGCACACTGCAGCAGGAGCCCATCGCGCTCGGTCGCGAACGCCTCTCCTTCGGCGGCCGCCCGCTCCCCTCCATCCGGCCCCAGGAGGTCGCTGCGCTCTTCCTCGGCAACCCCGCCGGAGGCCAGGCCGCCTCGCTCGAGTCGCTCGCAGAGCTCCGAGACGCCGCCATCGACGACCTCTACCGCCGCGAAGACTTTGGCGCGCCGCAACGGGCCTTCCTCGACCGCTACGCGCAGTCCCGCAACACCGCACGCGACATCGGCCTCCAGATCCGCGCCGCGCTCGCAGGGCTCGCCGCCCCTGGCTCCGCCGACGCCGATGGACCGCGCGACCAGATCCTCACGGCGCTCGCACTCTTCCGGCTCCGCCTCACCCCCGTCGTCACCATCAAGGTCCCCTTCGGCGGCGACAACCATGCAGACGATGGCCTCGAGCACGAGGCCGAGGAGACGACCGCCGGCGCGGCCCACCTCGCCTTCCTCGACGAGCAGCTCCACAGCGGCCCCGACCCCCTCGCCGCGAAGGTCACCTTCGCCAACCTCAACACCTTCGGCCGCTCGCTCTACAACTCCCCGGATGGCCGCGCTCACAACGGCGACCACCACGTCATGATGATCAGCGGCCCCGCCGTCCGTGGCTGCGTCGTCGGCGGCGTGCAGCGACAGAACGGCGACTTCTCCGCGCTCCCCATCAACAGCATCACGGGCGCAGGCGGCGAGGTCGATGCCGACATCGAGGTGGGCGACACCATGGCCGCGGCCGGCCACACCCTCGCGGCAGCTTGCGGCGTCGCCGAGGTCCGCCGCGTGGAGCGCATCAGGGCCGGCTTCGCCGTCTTCGACGCGACGCTCTGACAGCGCCGAATGGCGGGTCCAAAAGGGTGCGCCGCCGTTGCGAGTCGTGTATCCTCTGCGTTGAAACTGGCCCTCTGCGGAGTTCGTCGTATGCGCATCGTCTCGACCCTGACCCTTGCCCTCCTCGTCGCAACCGCAGGGCTCCTCGGCGCCTGCGGCACCGAGACCCTCTCGCCCGCCACTGCCTGCGTCATCGACAACGACTGCGAGCGTGGCCAGGCCTGCGTTGACGGTCTCTGCACCGCCAGCAGCGCGCTCGGCGACACCTCCGGCTCGGGCGACACGACCGCGGCCGATACGGGCAGCGGCGCCGACACCGCGCCCGAAGATACCGCGCCCGAAGACACCACGCCCGCCGATTCAGGCAGCGGCGCCGACACCAGCGTCGATACGACGGTCGAAGACACCACGCCCGTCGACACCACCCCGGCCGAGCCCACCTGGACCTTCGCCATCACCTCGCCCGTGGACCGCGATGCCTTCCGTACCTCCGAGACCATCACGCTCACCGGCCAGCTCACGGGCGAAGGCACCGACTTCTCCACCTTCGACCTCGCCATCGCCTCCAGCATCAACGGCTCGCTCGGCATCATCCAGCCCGACGCGGCGGGCGCCTTCTCGCTGCCCCTTGTCGGACTCCGCCCAGGCCGTCACACCCTCTCCGTCCGCGCCGTCGCGCCCGATGGCCTCGAGCGCACCGCCAGCGTCGTCTTCGGCATCTGCCCCGACGACACCGTCCTCGACTTCACCGCCGACCTCGACCCGGCCCAGTGGCTTGTCCGTGGCGACACCGCCCGCGATGCCAGCGGTTGGCTCGAACTCACCGGCCTCGCGCAGAGCCGCGCCGGCTCCATCTACTACCTCGGCGATACGCTTGCGGAGGGCGACGTGGAGATCAACCTCCGCATCTCCACGGGCGCCTGCAACCCGCCCGGCGCCTGCTCCTCCTTCGCCGAAGGCGCCGACGGCTTCGCCATGAACATCTGGAGCGTTGCCTCGGTCCCCGAGCTCGAGGGCATCCTCGACATCGCCTCCAATGGCGGCGGCCTCGGCTACGGCGTCTCGGGCCTCTACGGCGACCGCACCGTCGACTCCTTCCACATCGAGTTCGACACCTACTACAACCGCAACGACCTCCACACCGACCCCACCTCGTTGCCCCACATCGGAATCACCCAGAACGGCGACCCGGAGAACCACCTCATCTACTACGAAGCCGCTTCGCTCGAGAACAACGAGTGGCACGACATCACCCTCTCCATTCAGGGGTCGCGCGTCCGTGTCATGTACGACGGCACGATGGCCATCGACCAGGATGTCCCCGGCCTCTCCTTCAAGGGCGGCTTCCTCGGCTTCTCCGGCTCCACCGGCTACTTCTACAACTACCACCGCATCGACGACCTCCAGATCGTCCAGAGCTGCACCTTCTGAGGCCGCGAACCGTCATGCAAACCGCCGCTCCATCGCGCCTCCGCAACACCCTCGCGGCGCTCGCTGCAGGCCTCCTCCTCGCCGCCTGCTCCGCCTCCGGCTCCACTGCGCCCGATTGTGAGACCGCGGCCGACTGCGCCCGCGGCCAGACCTGCGCCTCGGGCAGCTGCGTCGAGGGCTCCGTCGACACGGGCAGCGAAGATACCGCGACCGACACGGGACGCATCGACACGGGCAGCGAAGATGCCGGCGCCGACACCGACCCCACCGACACCGCGACCGCAGATACCGATCCCGCCGACACCGCGGTCGACGACACGGCCGCCAGCGACACCGCGGTCGACGACACGGCCGTCGAAGACACTGCCGCGGACACCACGGCCGTCGAAGACACCACCGCAGACACCACCGCCGACACCGACCCCGGCGATACAACGGTCGACGACACCACGCCGCCCGCCCCCACCTGGGAGCTCCGCCTCTTCTCCCCCATCGACGGCGACGCCTTCCGCGCCGGCGACCCCAACCTCCTCCTCGGTGAGCTCGTCTCCGACACCCTCGACTTCGCCACCGTCGAAGTCTCCGTTGTCTCCAGCATCGACGGCCTCGTCGGCATCGTCACACCCGGCGCCACCGGCCGCTTCGAACTCAGCCTCGCCGGCCTCACCGGCGGCCGCCACACCCTTACCGTCCGCGCCGTCGACGCAACCTCAACCGAGCAGACCGCCACCGTCGCCATCGCCGTCTGTCCCACCATCCCTGCGCTCGACTTCAACGCCGACCTCACCTCCGCCGACTGGCTCATCGTCGGCGACGCCTCCCGCGAACCTGCAGGCTGGCTCGAACTCACCGGCCTCGCCGGCGGCCAGCAGGGCGCCATCTTCTACCTCGGCAGCACCCTCTCGCGCGGCGACACCGAGATCTCACTCCGCGTCTCCACCGGCCAGTGCCCGCTCCCCGGCCCCTGCGACTCCCCCGCCGACGGCGCCGACGGCTTCGCCATGAGCATCATCGGCCTCGCCGGCGTCGCCGAGCTCGCCAACCTCCTCGCCGAGGCGCGGCCCGGCGAAGGGCTGGGCTACGCAGTGACGCCTCGCGCCGTCGATGCCTTCCACATCGAGTTCGACACCTACCACAACGCCATCGACCCCACCCTTGGCAACCATGTCGCCATCACCCTCAACGGCGACCCCACCAACCACCTCCTCTGGACCGAGACCCCCACGCTCGAGAACAACGCCTGGCACGACATCGTCCTCCGCATCGAAGGCATCCATGTCACGGTCCTCATGGATGGCGTCACGGTCATCGATGCCGACGCCCCGGGCCTCGACTTCAAGGGCGGCTACATCGGCTTCACCGGCTCCACCGGCGGCTCCACCAACTACCACCGCATCGACGACCTCCAGATCGTCCAGGCCTGCACCTTCTAAGCCCATGAACGACGCACTCGACCTCCTCGTCGCCACCTTCCACGCCGGCACCAAGAGCCGCTCGCCCGAGCTTCTTGCCGCCATCGAAGCCTTCCTCACGGCGCTCGAGGCAGGCCAGCTCCGCGCCGCAGCGCCCGACGGCAACGGCGGCTGGCAGGTCAACGCCGCCGTCAAGCAGGCCATCCTCGTCTGCTTCCGGCTCGGCGACCTCGTGGAGAGCGGCGCCGCTGGCGGCCTCCACTTCATCGACAAAGACACCATGCCGATGCAGTCCGCCGGCTTCGCCGAACGCGGCATCCGCATCGTCCCCGGCGGCTCCTCCATCCGTCGCGGCGCCTACCTCGGCCGCAGCGTCACCTGCATGCCGCCGATGTATGCGAATGTCGGCGCCTTCATCGACGACGGCACCATGGTCGACAGCCACGCCCTCGTCGGAAGCTGCGCCCAGATCGGCAAAGGCGTCCACCTCTCCGCAGGCTGCCAGATCGGCGGCGTGCTCGAGCCCGTCGGCAACCGGCCCGTCATCGTCGAAGATGGCGCACTCGTCGGCGGCAACACCGGCATCTACGAAGGCACCCTCGTGCGCCGCGGCGCGGTCATCGGCGCCGGCGTCGTGCTCACCGCCTCCACCCCCGTCTTCGACCTCGTCCACGACCGCATCCTCCGCTCCGCCGACGGCCAGCCGCTCGAGATCCCGGAGAACGCCGTCGTCGTCCCCGGCAGCCGCACCATCGGCAACAGCGACTTCGCCCGCGCCCACGGCCTGCAGATCCAGACGCCGCTCATCGTCAAGTACCGCGACGCCTCCACCGACCTCCGCACCGCCCTCGAGGGCTCGCTCCGCTAGGCTCCGCATGACCGCGCTCACGCCCGAACAACTCATCGCCTTCCGCCGCGATCTCCACCGCCACCCCGAGCTCTCCCACCAGGAGTCGCGCACCGCCGCCAAGGTGGCAGAGGCCCTCCGCGCCGCCGGCCTCGCGCCCGCCACCGGCATCGCCGGCCACGGCGTCGTCGCCCTCATCGAAGGCGACCATCCCGGCCCCACGCTCCTCTTCCGCGCCGACATGGATGCGCTCCCAATCACCGAGGAGAGCCGCCACGGCTACGAGAGCTGCAATCCCGGCGTGATGCACGCCTGCGGCCACGATGTGCACACCACCGTCGGCGTCGGCGTCGCCTCGCTCCTCGCCTCGCGCCGCGCCGACCTGCACGGCCGCATCAAGTTTGTCTTCCAGCCCGCCGAAGAGGCCGCACCGCCGCCCGGCCAGGTCATCGGCGCCGAGCTGATGGTCCGCGAAGGCGTGCTCGAATCGCCTGCTGTGGATGCCGCTTTCGCCCTCCACGTCATGCCCCTCCTCGAGGCCGGCAAAATCGGCTGCACGGGCGGCGCCGTCTGGGCCGGCAGCGACATTTTCGACATCCACCTCACCGGCGCGATGGCCCACGGCGCCTACCCCCACGAGGGCGTCGATCCCATCGTCGCCGCAGCCGCCGTCATCCAGGCGCTGCAGTCGCTCGTCGCCCGCGAGACCGACGCCCGCGAGGCCGCCGTTGTCTCGGTCTGCCGCATTACCGCCGGCACCGCCTACAACATCATCCCCGACCGGGCCCACCTGCAGGGCACCATCCGCACCCTCTCCACCGCCGTCCGCGAGCGGCTCCTCGCCCGCTTCGTCGAGCTCGTGAAGGCCGTCGCCACCGCCTACGGCTGCACCGCCGAAATCGCCCTCGTACAGGGCGCCCCCGTCACCACCAACAACCCCACGCTCGAGCGCCTCTTCGCCGACCGCATCGGCGGCCTCGAGACCGTCCCCTTCAAGCCCCAGATGGGCGCCGAAGACTTCTCCGCCTTCGCCCGCCGCGTGCCGGCCGCCTTCCTCTTCCTCGGCGTACGCAACGAGGAGCGCGGCATCATCCACATGATCCACACCCCCCGCTTCGATGTGGAAGAGAGCGTCATCCCGACCGCCGTGCAGAGCATGAGCGAGGCGCTCCTCGCCACCGCCCGCGACTGGCAGACCATCGCGCCACAGCTCTCGTGATCCGACGCGAGGGGATCGAACTCCTCCGCTGGTTCTCGCGCGACAAGTGCCTCGCCCGCGACCCCGCCACGGGCGACACCTTCCTCGTCCGCGGCGGCATCCCCGGCGAGCGGGTCACCATTGCCGAGCATGCGCGGCCCTGGCGCACGGAGCGTGAGGTCGTCGCGGTAGAGCAGGGCGCAGCGGGTCGCATCACGCCTGCCTGCAGCCACGCCCCCGCCTGCACAGGCTGCTCGCTGCTCCACATCGACGAGGCCGCCGAAGACAACCTCCTCCGCCTCACCATCGCAGAGGTCCTCGCCCGCTTTACCCACCTCGATTGGCCCACCGACCGCATCGAGGCCATCGTCCCCACCCGCCGCGGAGGCACCCGCGTCCGCGCCCGCTTCGCCGCCCGCTTTGACGGCGGCTGGCAGCTCGGCCTCCGCGACAGCGCCGGCAACCTCCTCCCGCTCCCCGACTGCCGCGCAAACCACCCTGCCGTCCAACAGGGCCTCCGCACCGTCACCGCGCTCCTCAACACCCTCGGCGCCGCCGCCGTCACCTCCGTCGAACTCCTGCTCGGCGACACAGGCGCCGCCGCCATCCTCGAGACCGAGGAGGCGACCGCGCCTGCCCTCCGCCAGCTCCCGCTCCCCGATGGCCTCGTTGCGCTCGGCCTCCGCGCCGGCCCCAAGGCTCCGCCCGAGCTCCTCCACGGCGCCTGGCCCCGCATCCTCCCCATCGGCGACGAACATGCCGGCTCCGTCGTCGAAGGCTGGCAGCACCCCCACCCCGCCGCCGCCGCCACCCTCTTCGACTGGGTCGCCGCCCGCGTGGGCACCGTCCCCTCGCTCCTCGACGCCACAAGCGGCGCCGGCTCCCTCACCCTCCGCCTCGCCCGCCAGGCCGCCACCCTCACCGCCGTAGATGCCTCCTGGGAGGCCGTGCAGGCCCTCCGCGCCACCGCCGACCGGCTCGGCCACCACCACCTGCAGACCCGCGGCGGCAAAATCGAGACCGTCGCCCCCCGCCTCGCCGAGCAGGGCCTCCGCTTCCACACCACCCTCATCAACCCCATGCGGAGCTCGCTCGGCCCCGTCGCCATGCAGGCCCTCTCCGACCTCACCGAACACCGCCTCCTCTACCTCGCCCCCGCCCCCCGCGCCGGCGCCGAAGACATCGGCCTGCTCGTCGCAAACGGCTGGCGCGCCACACACATCGGCTTCGCCAACTACCATCCGGGCACAGGACATGCGATGATGGCCATCTGCATGGAGCGTGACCTGTGAGTGAGTCGTGGAAGGAGAGTGAACTGGCCCGCTGGGGGTGGGACGACCGCTGGGACGAGCTCCGCCGCGAGCGCAACCTGCCGCTCTCTCGCGTCGCCCGCATCGTCTCGGCCCACCGCATCGGCTTCCTGGTCGCGCAGGCGGGGCGAAGCGCCGAGGCACGCTTCCCGGGCCGGCTGCGCAAGCAGGTGGCAGAGGGGCTCATGCCGGAGCCGGCCGTCGGCGACTTCGTGGGCCTCGAGGCCTCGAACAACCCGCCCCGCGTCATCGCCAGCCTCTTCCCCCGCCGCAGCGTCGTGGAGCGGCGCGAGCCCGGCCTCGAGCGCAAGTCGCAGGTCATGGCCGCCAACATCGACCTGGGCCTCATCGTCCAACCCGTCATCGAGATCGACGCCGCCCGCAAAATCGAGCGCTTCGTCGCCTTCCTCCACGACTGCTCCGTGCCGCCGCTCCTCGTCCTCACCAAGGCCGACCTCATCCCCGCAGACCCCGAGCTCCGCGCCGCCGTCGAAGCCTTCGTCGAGAGTTGCCGCGAGCGGGTCGATACGCTCGTGCTCTCCAACGAGACGGGCGAAGGCCACGAGGCCCTCGCCGCGCGCCTCCCCGCCGGCCTCACCGCAGCCCTCTTCGGCGCCTCGGGCGTGGGCAAATCGTCGCTGCTCAACCGCCTCTCTGGCAGCACCCTCCACCGCACCGCGCTGGTCGACGCCGACGGCAAGGGCCGCCACACAACCACCCACCGCCAGCTCGTCTCGACCGCAGAGGGCCGCCTCCTGCTCGACATGCCCGGCATCCGAGAGCTCGGCCTCCTCAACAACGACGACCTCGACGCCGCCTTCGAAGAGATCGCCACCCTCGCCCCCAACTGCCGCTTCCGCGACTGTGCCCACCTCCGCGAACCCGACTGCGCCGTCCGCGCCGCGCTCGGGCAGGGCAAGCTCACCGCAGACCGCCTCGACCACTGGCACAAGCTCCGCGAAGAGCGGCTCGCCCGCGAACGCCTCAACCCCAAGCTCAGCGAACGCAGATGAGGCAGCTCCTCGACCGCCTCTTCCAAGCCGCCGGCCGCACCCCTCCGCTCTACCGCGTCATCGCTGTCGCGCTGCTCCTCGCGCTGCCAGCCATCTTCACCGGCTACCTGCTCGACGACCACCTCCAGCGCCTCATGGCGCTCGGAACCCCCACCCCACTCGGGCTCGAGCGGGCCCCCTGGGACCTCTTCACCTTCTTCGCCAACAACCCTGAGCAGAACCGCCGCTACGTCGAGGTCCTCGGCGCCGGCCCCTGGTGGGCAGAACCCACACTCCACCTCTCCTTCGGCCGCCCCATCTCTTCGCTCCTCGCCTGGTTCGACTACGCCGTCGCAGGCTGGGGACCCATGATGAGCCACCTCCACTCCCTCGCCTGGTTCGCCGGCTGCATCGCCGCCGCCGCGCTCCTCTACCGCAGCCTCTTTGGCGCCACCGCCGCCGCCGCGCTCGCCCTCTGGTGCTTCGCCCTCGACGACGCACACGCCATGCCCATCGCCTGGCTCGCCAACCGCAACGCCCTCGTCTCCGCCCTCTTCGGCACCCTCGCCTTCGCCGCGCTCGTGAAGCACACCCGCCCCGAAGCCGACGGCGGCGGCATCACCCCGCGCGGCTGGGCCCTCGCGCTGGCCGGCTTCGCGCTCGGCCTCGCGGGCGGCGAGGTCGCGCTCGCCTGCGCCGCCTACTTCGTCGCCTGGATCTGGTTTGCGGCCGGCGGCTCCCTCCGCACCCGCCTCACCGGCGTCGCCGTCTGGGTCGCCGCCGTCGTCGCCTGGCGCCTCATCTACAACGCAGCCGGCTTCGGCACCGCGGGCACCGGCCTCTACATCGACCCCGGCCAAGACCCACTCCTCTTCGCAGGCGCCCTCCTCAGCCACCCGCCCGTCCTCCTCCTCGGCCAGCTCCTGCCGCTGCCCGCAGAGCTCTGGCTCTTCGCGCCCCCCGCCATCACCCTCACCTGGTCGGCGCTCGGCTGGCTCGCCTTCGCCCTCCTTGCACTCCCGCTCTGGCGCCTCGTCCGCGGCGACCGCATCGCCGTTGCGCTCCTCGTCGGCGCCCTCCTCGCCACCATCCCCATGGCCGCAGGTATCCCCCACGACCGCATGCTGCTCGTGCCCGGCCTCGGCTTCTTCGGAGTCCTCGCCAGGCTCGCCACCCGGCCCGAGGCCTCGCCGCGCCTCCGCCGCTACCTCGTCCTCGTCCACCTCCTGCTCGCCGCCGCTGCGCTACCGCTCCGCGCCGCCTCGCAGAGCGCCATCTCCGCCCACATCGATGCCGCCCGCGACACCCTCCCCGAGGCAGCCACCCGCCCCGGAAACCTCCTCGTCACCCTCCACGCCATCGACATGTTCCAGGCCAGCTACATCGCCGCCTGGCGCCTGGCGGAGGGCCTCCCGGCCCCCGAGCGAACCGTCCTGGCAGGCATCGGCCTGAAGACCGTCACCGTCACCCGCCGCGACGACCACACGCTCGTCCTGCAGCAGCAGGGCGGCTACCTCTCGCAGCGCTTCGACTGGCTCGCCCGCCACCCCAGCCACCGCTTCACCGCCGGCGAAACCCACCGCCTCCCCGGCGCCCTGCTCACGGTCGAGACACTCACCGCCGACGCCCGCCCCGACCACATCGCGCTCCGGCTCGATCTGCCCATCGACGACCCCCACCACCTCTTCGTCTGGGCCGGCTTGAACGGCTTTGTGCAGGTCTCCCCGCCAGCCGCCGGCAGCTCCCTCCTCATCGACCCGCTCCCATGAAAGCTGACCACATCTCCAAGGCCCGCCGCCTCCAAGACCTGCCCAACATCGGCCCGTCGATAACCAGCGACCTCGACGGAAGAGCGCGCCGCTCTTCTGGCGGAAGCGCTTTCCATAATCGATGTGCGCTAGGGCCTGATCGCGCAAAAAAAGTTCCACTACGCGCTTGTTTCAGCCGTCAAAAATGGTGTATTGGATTTTTGAAATCAAGCGTTGGTTGTTCTGGTTAAATGGGAGTCCTTCATGTCGCTCAAGTACTCGTTTCTGCTGTTTCCTCTGGCCCTCTTGTTTGGTTGTGGCGACGAAGAGGCGGGGTCCGATTTCGGCTTGGTCGGGAAGTGGGAGGTCGCAGACGGCTGCCTTGCTGAACTCAATGGCTCAGTTGGCTCGTTGAACTGTAACCGTCTCGAATCTTATTATGATGATTGGGACGGGTCTACTTCAACGACGCGGGAAATCTTGTCGTTTTCCGCGAGCTTTTCGGAAGCGCGAATCACGCTGGATGGAAGCATTCGACTGATCGAAGTCTATGAATCTGAGACCTATGACGACACGGTGCTGATTTCTGGTTCCGCGACCCGTTCGGCCGGCCGGCAAGTAAGCGGGTTGTTTGCTCCCTTCGGCGGCGACTGGAATTTCTCGGGTTCCATCGTCAACGGCAACGACGCCAGAAGCGTTGCGGGTGCAGCAACCATCTTTGGCGATACCGCTACTGTCTACCCCGACGGTGAGTCGCCCGTTAATGTCGTCGCAACCGGCCTCGGCGTCGACATCAATGGCTCCTTCCTGCCGAAGAGGTAGTGGTCGCCGAGCAGCGCCAGCCTACGCGGCGCAGCGCCGCAATCGTGGCCGGCGTTGTGATTGCAACCGCGGCTGCTTCTGAGTCGGCCGCTGCTGAGTTCTCTTTCGATCTCGGCGGCTCGGTGCCCGCACTCCATCCCTTCCGAGATCCCGACGCGACTTCGGAGGGCGGAGCGGGCGAGTCGCTTCCGCCTTTCTACCCCTTCTATCTCGGTTTCTCTGGGGTCTTCCCGATCAGTCAGCATTGGGGAGTTGGGTTCCATCTCTCAAAGAGTGCCGTGTTTGGGCGCGCCGCGCTGGAGGGCGCCTCCCTTCGTTGGGATTCAGCCGCAGCGAGGGTTCAGTGTGAGGTCCCGTTGTTCGGACCGCTTGTCTGGAACATCGCGCTGGATGCAGGGCACACGTGGGCTACCTATCGCGTTGACGGGCGACTCTGGGTCGATGTTCGGAGCACCTCGCTCGCGCTGGAGTCACCTCTGACGCTCAGGGTTTCGTCGCATCTGGGGATCCGGTTCGTCACTCGCCTTGCTTGGATATCGTCGCCCTACGACAAACAGGACTGGT
>JBIIFW010000121.1:0-7224 GCA_044236985.1 Bradymonadia bacterium
GTCTTCGGTGCCGGTGTCGGCGGAGCCCGCGGTGTCTTCGGTGGTGCCGGTGTCGGCGGAGCCCGCGGTATCTTCGCCCGAGCCGGTGTCGGCAACGTCGGCTCCGGTCTCGATGGCGGCCTTCTTGTCATCGTCGCCGCAGGCGGCGAGCGAGAGGAGAAGCAGGGAGGCAATGAGGAGATTCTTGGTCATGCGTTGCAGGCCGCGTTGAAGGACAAAGAAGATGAGCGTCCGGAGAGCGAGGCTAGCACAGCAGTTTCGCAGGTAACAGAAAAACGGCGTTTGTGTGTCAGCTGCGGCGGCCGAGGAGGCCACGGATGGATTCCTGCAGATCGGCGGGGAAAATCAGGGTCTTGGTGTTGTTCGAGGCTGCGAGCTGGGTCATTGCAGCGATGTACTTCTCGCCGAGCAGGAAGGAGGTGGCGGTTGGGTCGGTGGGGATGGACTGCGCGACCACACGGATGGCCTCCGCGGAGGCCTCGGCCAGCGCGATCTGTGCCTGGGCGTCGCGCCGCGAGGCCTCGAGCCGGGCCTCTGCCTCGAGGATGCGGGACTGCTTCTCGCCCTCGGCACGGGTGACGGCCGCCTTGCGCTCGCGCTCTGCGGAGGCCTGCAGCTCCATAGCACGCTGCATGGAATCGGAGGGCCGGATGTCCTGGATCTCGACCGTTTTGATGGTCAGCCCCCAGTCGAGGACGTCGTCGGAGATGGTGTCACGGAGGCGGAGCTTGATCATGTCGCGAGAGGAGAGCGCCTGGTCGAGGTCCATCTCGCCGACGATGGAGCGCAGGGTGGTCATGATGAGGTTGCGCACCGCCTCGCTGTAGTTGGTGACGCCGTAGGAGGCCTTCACGGGGTCGGTGATCTTGATGAAGGCGATGGCGTTGCAGAGGATCACGGCGTTGTCGCGGGTGATGACCTCCTGCTGCTGCACATCGAGGATGATGTCCTTTGTGACCAGCTTGTAGGCCACCTCGTCGAAGAAGGGGATGACGACGGTGAGGCCCGGCTTGAGTGTCTGGTGGTAGCGGCCGAGCCGCTGCACGAGCCACTCCTCTCCCTGCGGCACGATACGGACTCCCTTGGCGAGGGTGAGAAGGACGAAGAAGAGCAAGATGGCGATGACGATCGGACTGCCCATGGGCTGACCTTACGGGTTGAGAGGGGTGACGGTGAGCCGTTCGCCCTCAAAGGAGATGACTCGGGCCCGCTCGCCTTCGCGGATGGGCTGCTCGGCGTCGGCGGGCCACTCTTCACGGCCGCCAAAGGGGCGCTGGAGCCGGATGCGACCACGGCCGAACTCGTCGATGGCGTGGGTGATGAGTCCCACCTCGCCCATCATCTCCGGCGTGGCAGTCTGCGTGTCGGTATGGCGGAAGAAGTGGAACCAGAGCGCAACGAAGGCGAGCGAGGTGGAGAGCCAGATGGCGAGCTGGCCGGCGAGTGCCATGCCGGGAAAGAAGCCGAGCACGAGGCCGACGAGGAGTGCGCCGGCGCCGAACCAGATGAGGATGAGGGAGGGGACGGCGAGCTCGGCGACCGAGAGCAGGAGACCGAAGGCGAGCCAGTGCCACCAGAGCAGTTGCGACAAGGGAGACTCCAAGGAGATGATCTTCTGACAAGAAGTCCACACCGCAGGAGAAACACGGCGGTGGTTGCAGGCAAATGGCGCGGATCGTTCGCAAGTGAGCGAAACTTCGCTCCTGCCAGACAACATTGCTATGTCTTAGCAACAAATGCCACTCCGATGTCGAACTGATTGGAGAGTGTAGCGATTCGTGAGCGCGGAGAATGCATATGAGAAACTACCGGTTCGTTCAGACGGCGACCCTTGCTGCCCTGATTGTCTTGGCCGCCGGCTGCAGCAGCGACTCGTCCGGTTCTTCGAGCCAGATTGGTCAAGACACGGGGTCCAACACGGGCGACACCGGCGGCGCCGACACGGCGGACGGCGGTGATGGCGGAGACGCCAGCGACACGACGGTGCGGGCCGATGTGACGCCTGGGGAGGGCCAGTTTGGAGACACCTGCCAAGAGAGCGGCGACTGCGAGAGCCTGACCTGCATCCTGCTCAACCCGCTTACGGGTGACGGATTCTGCAGCAACTACTGCAGCACTGGCGTCGATTGTGAAGGAAACGCCGAATGCGTGCTCTTTGGCTTCATCGCGACCGATACCCGCTTTGTCTGTGTGCCCGACACCCTCTGTCTGGACCAGGACAACGACGAGTATGGACAGGGTCCGGCCTGCTTGGGCAATGATTGTGACGACAACAACCCGGGCATTAACCCGGCCGCGGACGAGCTGTGCGACGGCGTCGACAACGACTGCGACAGCAATGTGGATGACAACCCGGTGGGCGTGAACGCCGACTGTGACACGGGCTTTGCGGGCATCTGCGGCCCCGGCCGGACGATCTGCACTGGGTCGTCGATTGAGTGCGTTTCGGCGCGCGCGCCGGAGGCTGAGCTCTGCGATGGCGTGGACAACGACTGCGACGGCACGGTGGATCAGACCACCGATGGCCTTGTGATTCAGCAGACCTGTTACAACGGTCCGCCGACGACCCTGGGCGTTGGCGCCTGCGCCGCGGGTCAGCGGAGCTGCACCGACGGCTTCCTCTCGGACTGCATCGGCGCTGTGCTTCCGCAGGGCGAGCTCTGCAACGGGCTCGACGACGACTGCGACGGTACCATCGACGACGGCGACCCGGAGGCCGGTCGCGACTGCGCCACGGGCAGCTCGGGTGCCTGCGCACTTGGCAAGACCATCTGCGACGCGGGCACGGTCCGTTGCGTGACCGAGGTCACCGCCGCCATCGAGATCTGCAACGGCATCGATGATGACTGCGACGGTACCGTGGACGAAGATGAGACGGGTTCGTCGATTGCGCGGGTCTGCTTCGACAGCGATCCCCGCTACATCGGGGTGGGCGAGTGCCGCACCGGCTTTGAGACCTGCACGGGCGGCGAGTATGGCCCCTGCATCGGCGATGTGGTGCCCGAGCCGGAGCTCTGCGACGGCGTGGACAACGACTGCAACGGTCTGGCGGACGACGGCAGCCCGACGGGCGGTGGCACCTGCGCGACCGGCCTTCCGGGCGTCTGCGCTCGCGGCTCGGCAGCCTGTGGCGACTTGAGCTCGGAATGCACCCCCTTCTTCGAACCCTCGACCGAGATCTGCGATGGCCTCGACAACGACTGTGACGGCCTCGAGGACGAAGACGCTGCGGGCGATCCGCTGGCCCGCAACTGCTACGATGGTGGCGATGCGACCCTGAATGTGGGCCTCTGCCAGGGTGGCGTTCAGACCTGCTCGCTCGGTGAGTATGGCCGCTGCGTGGGCGACGTGGTCCCGGACCAGGAGCTCTGCGACCGGCTTGACAACGACTGTGACGGCCTCATCGACAACGACAACCCGGAAGGCGGCTCGCTCTGCCCGACGGGCCAGTTCGGCATCTGTGCCCAGGGCACCTCGGTCTGCACCCCGACGGGCCTCGAGTGCCTGCCGCTCCTGCTGCCAAACGAAGAGATCTGTGACGGCCTCGACAATGATTGCGACGGCCTTGGCGACGAGGATGAACTCGGCGACCCGATCGCCCGATCCTGCTACGATGGCGTGGCGGCGACGGCCGGCGTGGGTATCTGCCGCCGCGGCCTGCAGAGCTGCAACGCGGGCAACTTCGGTAGCTGCGTAGGTCAGGTGCTCCCGCTCTCGGCTGAGCTCTGCAACGGGATCGATGACGACTGCGATGGCGTGGTGGATGACGGCAACCCACAGTCGGGTTCGCTCTGCTCCACTGGCCAGCAGGGTGTCTGCGCGCAGGGAACTACCGTCTGCACCGCCGGCGGAATTGTCTGCCAGCCGCTCCGGACCGCCAGCCTCGAGAGCTGCGACGGCCTCGACAACGACTGCGATGGCAGCACCGATGAGGACGCCGCCGGCGCCCCCATCGCCCGGAGCTGCTACGATGGCGTGGCCGCGACGGCGGGCGTGGGTATCTGCCGCGCGGGCGTCCAGACCTGTTCGGTGGGCAGCTTCTCGAGCTGCGTGGGTCAGATTCTTCCTCTCTCGACCGAGCTCTGCGACGGGATCGACAACGACTGCGATGGCGCCACCGACGACGGCAACCCTGGCGGCGGCATCTCCTGCAATACCGGCACTCCCGGCATCTGCGCGCAGGGCCTCACCGCCTGCGTCGCCGGCGCAAACGCCTGCGTCGCCAACCTGACTGCGCAGGCCGAGAGCTGCAACGGCATCGATGATGACTGCGACGGAGCGATCGACGACGGCGCCCTCTGGGCCGACCGCGGCGACATCTGCCAGGGCGGCTCGGGCATCTGCCAGCGCACCGGCGTGAAGATCTGCGACGCCTCCAACGAGGCCGGTCCGACGGTCTGCTCCGTGACGCCCGGCGCGCCTGGCACCGAGGTCTGCGACAGCCTCGACAACGACTGCGACGGCACGGTGGACGACGGTGCCCTCTGGACCGATCGCGGCACGGTCTGCAGCGCGGGCCAGGGCATCTGCCTCCGCCGCGGCGTGAAGGTCTGCAGCGCTACCAGCCCGGCCGGCGCCACCGAGTGCTCCGCCGTGGCGGGCCCCGCTGGCACCGAGGTCTGCGACGGTCTCGACAACGACTGCGACGGCGGCACCGACGAAGATGCCCAGTGGGCGGGTAGGGGCGGCGTCTGCTTCTCGGGCGTCGGCACCTGCCGCCGCGCCGGCACCGCGGCCTGCGACGCCACCAACCCGAGCGGTCCGCTCACCTGCGACGCCGTGGCCGGCACCCCGTCCATCGTCGAGGCCTGCGACTACAACGACGACGACTGCGACGGCTCGGTCGACGAAGACTACCTGGTCGCCGGCGTCTACCGCGACGACCAGAACTGCGGCGCCTGCGGCATCGACTGCACCGAAATCTACGACAAGGCCAACGCCTTCGGCACCTGTTCGGCGACGGGCAGCGCCATCTGCCAGCTGAGCTGCGACCCCGGCTTCTTCGACCTCAACGGCGTGCCCGACGACGGCTGTGAGTTTGAGCTCGACACCACCGCCATCTACGTCTCGATCGATGACAGCATCTCGGTCGACGACGCGACCTGCGGCCTTGGGCCGCGCAACACCGTCGCGGGCTACCACCCCTGCCGCACCATCTCCTACGCGCTTGCCAACCGGGCCTCTGCTGCCACCCGCCCCAACGTGCTGGTCGCCGACGGCGCCTACACCGAGCAGATCACGCTCCGTCAGGGCATCTTCCTGCTCGGCGGCCACCGGGCCAGCACCTGGGAGCGCAACGCAGCCGCCTCGCTCACCGTCGTTCGGGGCCCCTCGGGCATCGGCGACCGCAAGGCGGTGGTCTGCACCAGCCTCACCAGCGCCGGCTTCGATGGCTTTGTGATTGATGGCGCCAACGCCACTTCGGTGAGCGCCAACTCCTACGCCGTCTATCTCAAGGATTGCGGCAGCGGCGTCTCCATCACCACCAACCAGATCTACGCCGGCAAGGGCGGCCCCGGCAGCAACGGCAACGCTGGTACCTCCGGCGCAGCCGGTGTGAACGGCGCAGCTGGCGGCAACACCGTCAACGCCTCTACCGCGAGCTGCACGCCCACCGCTGGTGGCACGGGCGGAGGCCGCTCCTGCCAGGATCCCGCCACCTTCTCGGCCGCCGTCACCGACACCTTCACGACCGTGAATGGCGGCACAGGCGGAAACGCGGCCTGCATCACGCGGAACAGCTCGACCTCTGCGACTGGCACCTCGGGAACGGGCGTGACCGGTGCCAACGCGGGCGGCGGCGGTGGTTCGGGCGGCCAGCCGAGCGTCTACAACAACGCAAGCGCGACCGCGGCCAGCACATGCTTTGTACCGTCCGGCAGCACCGACGGTGTTGCAGGTACGAGCCCTGCCGTGCTTCCGAATCGTGACGGCGCCGGTGGCCTCGGCTGCGGCCTGAATCAGGGATCGATCGTTGGCGGAGAGTGGCGCGGGAATGCCGGCGCCAGCGGCAACCATGGACGTCACGGCGCTGGTGGCGGCGGCGGCGGCGGCGGCGGCGGCTCCATCGCGAACTCGGGCACCCAGCTGGGTCTCGGCGGTTCGGGCGGCGGAGGCGGCTCCGGTGGCTGCGCGGCCGAGCTCGGTTACACGGGCACGGGCGGCGGCGGCTCCTTCGGCATCTTCGTGGTCTACACCACCCCCACGGGCGCTTCGCTCCCCGCCATCTCTGCCAACCGCATCTCCCGCGACTTCGGTGGCGACGGTGGCGATGGCGGCAACGGCGGCGCGGGCGGCGACCCCGGTGCAGCCGGCGGCGGTGGTCAGAACACCTTCGGTGCAAACGACATCCGTCGCTTCTGCTCTCACTTCGGTCAGGCTGGTGCCCCCGGCACGCGCGGTGGCCACGGCGGCGGCGGTGGTGGTGGCTGTGGTGGCTCCTCGTGGGATATCTTGGTCTGGGGCGCAGGCACCCTCACCAACACCACCTACGCCAGCGGCAACACCTTCCTCAACAGTGCGGCCACGGCAACCTCCGGAACCGGCGGCTCGGGCGGCACCTCGCCCAACACCGCGACTGGCCTCGGCACTGCAGGCGCGGCTGGCACCTTCGGCAACGTGACCTTCCGCAACTAAGCGGCTGGTTGCTCGGATGCGGGGCGCGCGGGGTTCACACTCAGGGCGCCCTGCCTCGTTTTGCGCCCCGCGCTACTGCGCGATGCGCAGGCGGAGGAGCTGCTGCGATTCTGGAATCGGAGCGCCGTCGAGCGCCCAGACTGCATCGTCGCCGACGGTCAGCGTGCCGCCCATCACAGCCGGCCCGATCCGCGCGTTGAGGAGCGAGAGGTCGTCGAGGTCGGGAAACCGGGCGCCGTCTTCCGCGCTGTGGCAGCCGAGGGCGAAGCGAGGCTTCACGAGTGCAACGATCTCCGCGAAGCCGTCCGCATCGAGCGTGAAGTAGCCGCCGACCGGGCCGATCAGCAGGTCGATGGGCCGCTCGCGGAGCCAACGGAGCAGCGGGCCTTGGGGCCGCTCGCCGAGATCGGAGAGGTGGACGATGGTCGCACCGCCGGCCTCGATGCGGAGGAGCGAGACGAGCCCCGTCCGTAGCCGTCCGCCATGCTCGTCGTGCGGTGCCGTGAAGGTCTCGATGACGAGCCCCTCTTCACGGTGCTGCTGCGCAATGCGGCGTGCGCTCGGAATGGCGTGGGTCGCGTTGTGGTC
>JBIIFW010000123.1:0-7204 GCA_044236985.1 Bradymonadia bacterium
CCGCGCCTCGACTCACCCTCGCCCATCGCTAGTCTCGGGGCACCACGACCTTGGATGGACCGCAGATGGCTGAGCAATCACAGCATGGCGTGTCGGTGATTGTCCCGACGCTGCAGCGGGGCGACTTCCTCGCAGACTGCCTGCGCGACCTGGCCGCGCAGACGCACGAGCAGCTCGAAGTGCTCATCGTCGATCAGTCTGATTCCGTTCCGCCGCAGGTGGCCGAGGCACTCAAACTGCTGGGCGAGCGCGCCAGCCACTACCGGGTGACCTTTCGGGGACTCCCCTCGGCGCGGAACTTCGGCTGGCAGTTCGCCAAGCATGAACGGCTCATCTTCGTAGACGACGATGTGCGCATCCCGCCGGACTTCGTGACGCGCCACCTCGATGCCCTCTCAACCCCCGGCGTGGGCATCGTCGCAGGCGGCTTCGATGAGCCCAAGCGGGGCCACGATGCGGGCCCCAACACCGGCCGCTTCTTCCGTCATACCTGCGACCCCCACCGAGGCTTTGCGGCGACGGGCCGATTCGAGGTGGACCACGCGCAGGGGTGCAACTTCTCGACCTTCAAATCGGTGCTTCAGCGGGTCGGCGGCTTCGATGAGACGCTCAACTACGGAGCGGCGCTCTATGAGGACCTCGACTTCGCGCTTCGTGTAAGCCGCACGGGTCTCAAGGTTCTCTTCGACGGCGCGGCGCGGCTCACCCATCTGGTTGCGCCGAGCGGGGGCTGCCGCGTGGATCAGGTTGCCCGCTACACCCATTCGCTGGGCCACAATCGCAGCCTTATCATCGCCCGCCATCTCACCCCGGCGGAGCAGGCTACGGCCTATGCCTATCTGCTCAAGCTCTTCGCAGCCTATGCCGTTCACTACCGAACGCCGTCGGCGATCCGAGAGGGTTTGACAGGCCTCCAGCTCGGGCGCCGGGCGGCCGGGCGGGTGCCCCTCTGCACACGCTTCAGCACCGAGCATCTACAACCCGCCACCTGAGGCACCCATGCGCATTCTTGTCACCGGCGGCGCCGGCTTTATCGGCAGCCACATCTCCGACGCTGCGCTCGCCGCGGGCCACGAGGTCTGCGTCCTCGACAACCTCTCGTCGGGTCGTCGGAAGAATGTTCCCGATGCGGCCCGCTTCGAGCAGATCGACATCCGCGACGGCGCGGCCGTAGATGCCCTCATCGCAGACTTCCGACCGGATGCTGTCTCGCATCAGGCGGCGCAGGCCAGCGTGT
The DNA here is from genome assembly GCA_044236985.1 of Bradymonadia bacterium. GTDB lineage: Bacteria > Myxococcota_A > Bradymonadia > REDH01 > REDH01 > CAIWGR01. The sequence continues at coordinate 1,238 of JBIIFW010000123.1, forward strand.
CGGTCAGCATGCGGGAGCCGCTGCTCGATGCCTCGGTGAACGTGATCGGCTCACTGAACATCCTCGAGGCCTGCCGCGCCCATGGCGTCGGCCGTTTCGTCTTCGCCTCGACCGGCGGCGCCATCTACGGCGAGGTCCCGGAGGGCCACGCCGCGACCGAAGAGACCACGCCTGCGCCGCTCAGCCCCTACGCGGCCTCCAAGCTCGCGGTTGAAGGCTACCTCGCCACCTATGCCACGCTCGGCGTTCAATCGACCGTCCTGCGCTACGCGAACGTCTATGGCCCCCGCCAAGACCCGCACGGAGAGGCGGGCGTTGTTGCCATCTTCGCCCAGCGGCTACTCGCAGCGGAACCGCTCCGCATCTACGCGCGACAGGTTCCCGGCGACGGCGGCTGCGTGCGTGACTATGTCTACGTTGGCGAAGTCGTCCGTGCCAACCTCGCGGCGCTTGAGGGCAGGCTCCCGCACCGTGTGATGAACGTGGGCACCGGCCTGCCGACCACGACGGCCGAGCTTCTCGCGACCATGCAGGCAGGCCTTGGCACCAGCGCGGTCGCGGAGCAGGCCGGCGTGCGCGACGGAGACCTTCAGCGGTCGCTCCTGTCGCCGGCACGCTTCTCTGCGGCACTCGGGGGCATCACCTCGCTCGCCGACGGCCTCGCTGCCACGGTGGACTGGTTCCGCGCGCAGTCCGGCTCGTAGCCATGCGGGTCTTCGACGCATGGATGCAGCCGCCCGCGCGCCGCTTTCTCACAGACCCCATCTTTGCCTCCCTCACACGCTGGCTGAACATCGATCCCGCGACGCTCCCGGAGAGCTTCCCGCCCGATTTTCTGTTGCATGCGATGGACGCGGCGGGCGTCGAGCAGGCGACGGTCTCTGCCTGGCACGGGCCGAGCGGAGTCATCATCTCAAACGCCGAGATCGCCGCACTTGTGAAGGCTCATCCTGACCGGCTCGTCGGCCTCGCGTCGGTCGATCTCGCGCGCCCCATGGAGGCCGTTCGAGAGCTCCGTAGGGCTGTGGAGTTCGACGGTGCCCGCGGCCTCCGGCTCCTCCCCTGGCTCTGGAAACTGCCACCCAACGACCGCCGATACTACCCGCTCTACGCCGCCTGCGTCGACCTCGGCATCCCCTTCTGCACGCAGGCCGGCCACGCCGGACCGCTCTGTGAGTCGGAGCCCGGCCGCCCCATCCCCTACCTCGATCAGGTCGCGCTCGAGTTCCCCGAACTCGTCATCGTCGCAGGTCATACCGGCTTCCCGTGGACGCAGGAGCTCATCGCGCTCGCGATGAAGTATCCCAACCTCTACATCGACACCTCGGCCTACAAACCCTCGCGGTACCCCCGCGAGCTCACTGACTACATGCGGGCAAGCGGCTGCAAGAAGGTGCTGTTCGCGAGCGACTTCCCCATGCTGACGCCGGCCGCCTGCCTCGCCGAGGTCGCGCAGTTGCAGCTCACCGACGAGGCGCGGGCACGCTTCCTCTACGGCAACGCGATGCGCATCTTCCGCGCCTAGCTTGGGGGCCCAAGCGGGCTTGACCGTGTTGTTTGGACGTGGGCGAGAGGCGGTGTAGACCGTGGGATTGAACCTGTGCCTTGCCCTTGCTGAGGGCCGACGCGGAGCCTGCTTGAACTCCTTCCAGATCGACTCTTCCTCGCTCATCGTCGCGGCATCGCTCATGGCGCTGCTCCTCGGACTCCTGATCTGGAACCGGCGACGGATGATGGTCGACCGCCGCCTGCTACGGCTGGGCGAGAGCCGGATCCAAGAGCAAGGGGCGCTGCAGTCTGCGCTGCTCGACGCACTGCCAAACCCCGTCTTCGTCAAGGGCCCAGACACCGCCTTCATCGCCTGCAACACCGCCTACGAGGTGGCCTTCGGGGTACGGCGCGAGGAGTTCATCGGCAAGACAGTGCTCGACCTCGACTACCTCCCACACGAGGCACGCGAGGCCTTTCAAGCGGCCGACCGCGCGCTCATCGCCGCGGGCGGCCAGACCGCCGAAGAGATCACGCTTACCTATGCGGACGGCAAGCCGCGCCAAATCCTCTACCAACGACAGACCTTCCAACGCCCGGACGGAACCGCAGGCGGCCTTATCGGCACCCTGGTCGACATCACCGGCACCAAGCGAGCCGAGCGCTTCGAGCAGTTCCGGAGCAGGACACTCGAGTTGCTCGCAACCAACGTGCCGCTCAGCGCAATCCTGAACGCACTCGTCGAGGGCGCCGAACAGCTGGAACCCGACCTCCGCTGCAGCCTGCTGCTGGTCGATGGCTCTGGCAAACACCTTGGGCAGAGCATTGCGCCGAGTCTGCCTGCCTTCTTCCGCGCGGCCATGGAAGGGCTCGAGATCAACGAAGGCAACGGCAGCTGCGCGCTTGCAGCAGCGACGGGCCAGCAGGTCATCGTGGAGCAGGTCGCCACCCACCCGGACTGGGCGAGCCACCGCGAGCTGGTGGAGCGGGCGGGCATCGGCGCGGCCTGGTCGCAGCCCATCTTCTCGGCTGCTGGCAAGGTCATTGGAACCTTCACCCTCTATCGTCAGGCGCCCGGCCTGCCGAGTGAAGTCAACCTCTACCTCCTGGTTCAGGCTGCACGCCTTGCGAGCATCGCCATCGAGCACACGCGGACCACAACCGCGCTCGCCAGCAAAGAGGCCCATCTCAGCACCCTCGTCCGAACCATCCCAGACCTGACCTGGCTCAAAGATGAAGAGGGCGTCTACCTCGCCTGTAACCCAACTTTTGAGCGCTTCTTCGGCGCGACCGAGGAGGAGATTGTCGGCAAAACCGACTACGACTTTGTCTCCAAGGAGCTGGCCGACTTCTTCCGGGAGCACGATCGGCGTGCGATGAACAGCCCCAAGGGCAGCACCAACGAAGAGGAGCTCACCTTCGCGGTGGGTGGACACCGTGGCCACTTCGAGACGGTCAAGACACCCACGCACAACCGCGACGGAGAGCTCGTCGGCGTGCTCGGCATCGCCCGAGAGATCACAGAGCGGAAGCTGCTCACGGAATCGCTCCAGCGTGCCAAAGAGGAGGCCGAGATGGCCGCGAGGGCCAAAAGCTCCTTCTTGGCGAACATGAGCCACGAGATCCGGACGCCGATGAACGCCATCATCGGCCTTACCGAGCTCGCGCTCCGCACCGCGCTCACCCCGCGGCAGCAGGACTATCTCGACAAGGTACACTCCGCGGCCAACTCACTGCTCGGCCTGCTGAACGACATCCTCGATTTCACCAAGATTGAGGCCGGAAAGCTCCCCGTGGAGGCCATTCCTTTCCCACTCGAGCAGGTCTTTGACGGCGTTGCGGCCATCATGGCCATCCAGATCGAAGACAAGGGGCTGGAGCTCCATTTCTCGCAGGGTCCGGCCGTGCCGGGTCACCTCATCGGAGACCCGCTCCGCCTGCGCCAGGTGCTGACCAACCTCGCCAGCAACGCAATGAAGTTCACGGAGCGGGGCGACATCATCATCCACACCTCCTGCGTCTCGGTCGCCGACAAGACGGTGCTGCGGTTCGCTGTCCGCGACTCCGGCATCGGCATCTCCGAAGAGCAGATGGGGCGCCTCTTTCAGGCCTTCTCCCAGGCCGACGACTCCACCACGCGGAAGTTCGGCGGAACAGGGCTCGGCCTCGCCATCAGCCGCCAACTTGTGGAGCTCATGGATGGCCGGATTTGGGCCGAGAGCGAGCCGGGCAAGGGCAGCACCTTCTTCTTCGAGATACCCTTCGGCATCGCGGAAGAGGTCGCTGAGCCACAGAGCACTGCGGTCGTCGAAGTCGTCGGAACAAGGGTGCTGGTGGTGGACGACAACGCCAACGCGCGTGAGATTCTTCGCTCCCACCTGGAACTCTTCCGGCTCCGTGTCGAAGCCGTCGACAGCGCCGAGGCAGCCTTTGCCTGCCTTCTCGCGGCCAAGGAAGACCCCTTCCGACTGGTGCTCATGGACTACCGCATGCCGGGGCTCGACGGCATCTCCGCGGCGACCCGCATCCGCCAAGAGCTGAAGCTACCCGTCACGCCGAAGCTCATCCTGATCACGGCGGCGACAAGGCTCGCCAGCGACGAACTCCAGAGCAACCAAGATGTCGATGAGGTGATCTCCAAGCCCATCAATGCCTCGCTCCTCTTCGACACCATCGCAGGCCTCTTCGGCGCGGCGGAGCTGACAAAGCGAAGCCGGCTTCATGTCCGTGCCTCTGCCGTGATGCCCGACCTCCGCTCGATTCAGGGCGCCCGCATCCTCATCGTCGAAGACAACGCCATCAACCGACAGGTCGCGACCGAGCTGCTCGAGCAAAGCGCCTTCGTCGTCGAGTCGGTCACGAATGGCCAAGAGGCCATCGACCGTCTGCAGCAGGCCGACTTTGACTGCGTGCTGATGGACATCCAGATGCCCGTCATGGATGGCTACACCGCCACCGCGCTGCTCCGCAAAGAGGCGCGATTCGCCGCGCTCCCCATCCTCGCGATGACCGCCAACGTTCTGGCCGAAGACCGGGCCAAGGTTGCGGCCGTCGGGATGAACGGACACATCGCCAAGCCGATCGACACGCGCGAGCTCTTCGCCGCGCTCCTCGCCGCGATCCGTCCCTCCGACCGACCGCTACCCATCACGCTCAACGCTCAGGCCGAGGCTGATCCGCAGGCCCTTCCCGAGGCAATCCCCGGCCTCGACCTCGCCGCGGCGCTCCGGCGGCTCGGCGGCAACCGGCCGTTGCTCAAGCGACTCCTCATCAACTTCCACGCCGACCATGCCGGAGATGGAGAGAGGCTGCGCGTTGCACTGCTCAAACAGAACCTCGCGGCTGCCGAGAGGATCGCGCACACCCTGAAGGGGCTCGCGGGGTCGCTCGAGGCAACCCGCCTTCAGCAGGCCGCCTCCTTTATCGAACGGGCGCTCGCCGAGAGGCGGGTCGAGGACGCCGCAGGTGGCGTCGATGAACTCACCCGCGCACTGGCCGAGATAACCTCTGCCATCGCTGCCCGAACCACCACGGCACCGCCCCGCGTCGAAGCGGCCGCCGAGCTCGACATCGCCGCTGCGCGGGCCTGCTGCAAACAGCTCGCGCCCCTGCTCGAGCAGCTCAATCCTGATGCCATCGAGCGCGCTGAGCTCCTCCACCAGCTCCTCGCGGAATCGCCCTTTGCGGGCAGCTCCGCAGCCCTCTTGCGCGCCACCGAGTCGTTCGACTTCGAGCTGGCCTCCGCGACCCTCCGACAACTCGATTCGGAATTGCCATGAGCCTCACGCCGACCGCCTCCGACAAGCCGACCGTGCTCATCGTCGACGATGAACGCTTCAACCTCAGCGCCCTCCATGCGCTGCTCCGCGACGACTGCCGCGTGATGGTCGCCACCGACGGCGAACTTGGCCTCACGGCCGCGCGCGCCAACCTGCCGGACCTCATCCTGCTCGACGTCACCATGCCCGAGATCAGCGGTCACGACGTCTGCAGAGCCCTCAAAGAGGACCCCGCCACGCAGAGCATCCCCATCATCTTCATCACCGCGCTCGTCGATGCTGACGACGAGACACACGGCTTCGATCTCGGAGCCGCAGACTACATCACCAAGCCCTTCAACCAGGCTGTCGTCAAAGCGCGCGTTCGGACGCAGCTGCGCCTCAAGGCTCAGGCAGATCTGATCGCCAGCTACGCCTTCCGCGATGGGCTCACCGGCCTCCACAACCGACGCTCGCTCGACCAGAAGCTCGAGCGGGAATGGCACCGATGCCAGCGTTCCGGGCTTCCGCTCTCGGTCGCCCTGCTCGATGTCGACCACTTCAAACTCTTCAACGACACCTACGGCCACGGGCCGGGCGACGACTGCCTGAAGGCTGTTGGAGCCGCGCTCGTCGGTTGCATCAAGCGAAGCAGCGACATGGCGGCGCGCTACGGTGGCGAGGAGTTTGGCGTCATCCTGCCGGAGTGCGACCCGAACGC
>JBIIFW010000125.1:0-7181 GCA_044236985.1 Bradymonadia bacterium
GGTTCCCACCCTTCGGCATCCAACGAGGTACCATGGCTCTCTCTGTCACTCCTGCGGCCGCGCGCCGCGTGCTCGAAATCATGAACTCCCAGAGCCTGTCGGCCGACCACGGCGTTCGCGTCGGCGTGAAGTCGGGCGGCTGCTCCGGCCTCTCCTATGTGCTGGAGGTTGACGTGCCGGCGGAGAAGGACCGGGTCTTTGAGTCGGAGGGGGTGAAGGTCTTCTGCGACCCCAAGAGCTACCTCTACCTCAACGGCACCGAGGTGGACTTTGCCTCCGACCTGATGAACGGCGGCTTCAAGTTCAGCAACCCGAACTCGTCACGCAGCTGCGGCTGCGGCACCAGCTTCAGCACCTAAGCGAGGCGACGGCCTTCGCGCGGGCTCCTGGGCTTTGCGCAGGGGCTCCTAGGCTGCGAGAGAGTTCGACGGCCTAGTAATCGTCGTCGTCGGGCTCGTAGCCCTCGACATCTTCGAGGTTTGCATCATCGAGGATGGCACCCACGAGCTCGGCGTCGGTGAGGTCGCCGCCCGTGAGGTTGGCGTGGGTGAGGTCGGCGCCGGAGAGGGTGGCGCCATTGAGCATGACCTCTGTCATGTCTGCGTTGCGCAGCGTGGCATCCGAGAGGTCGGCATCCATGAGCAAGGCCGAGATGAGGGTGGCGTTGGAGAGGTCGGCGCTTTCAAGCACGGCTCCCTCCATGTTGGCGCCCGTGAAGTCTGCGCCCTGCCCCTGGATCTCGGAGAGGTCGGCCTCGGTGAGGTTGGTGTCTGAGAGGTTGGCGAAGGTGAAATCGCACCCGCGCAGGATGGCACCGGCGAGGTTGGCTCCCGACAGGTCGGCGCGCGCAAAGTCGCAACTCTGAAGGTTGGCTCCTTTGAGGTTGGCGCCGGTCAGGTCGAGCTTCTGAAAACTCTCGTTTTCCATCGCTTCGCCAGCTGCCACCCGCTTGACCAGATCATCCGCGCTAATCGCCATTTTTTGAGACTCCACAAGGCTACGCCTGTCCGCTTTTGCGCGGCACTAGGCAAAGAGTTCATGCCTTGTCAACTTGCGCGGGGGCCGCATGGCGGTTGTGCAGTTTTCCGCCGCCTCGCGCCTCTGCTGGGCCTGTTTTTTTGAACGCTCGGGCGCACATTGTTGCGGAGGCTCCCCAAAGCGGGCAGTCTTGCCTTCAGATGGCCCGTCTATGGCCCTGAACGCAGAGGACAGCATGCGCGCCCTTCTCCACCGACAGCGTCTCCTTGCCCTGCTCTGCCTCTCGTTCGCGGCCTGCAGCGAAGAGGGGGGAGGTAACGGCGCCGGTAGCGGCGAAGGCAGCTCCGGCTTCGTGGAAGAGGATGGCGGAACCGACGTAAGCGGGAGCGGTGACGATGCGACGGGCAGCGGAGAGGGCAGCGGCATCTTTGACGACACACCTGTCTTCCTCAGCGTTCCTCCCACAGCGGTCGAGGCGGGACGGCGCTGGGCCTATGAGGTCCGCTACGCACCGAACGAGGGGGTCACGGTCAACCTCGTTGACGGGCCTTCAGGGGCGACGCTCGAGGGGAGCAGGCTGGTCTGGGAGGTGCCCGATGACGGCACTACGACCGCCTCGTTCACCCTCGCGCTGCTCCGCGCCTCGGAGCCCGCGGTGGAACAGATCTTCGACCTCCGCATTGGCCATGCTCCCGAGTTCGGGAGCAGGCCGGCGACGCGCGCCAGCAGCAGCGAGTCCTACCTGTTTGCCCCCGACCTCACCGATGCAGACGGCGATGCGTTCACCCTCGCGCTCCTGACAGCTCCCACCTGGCTCAGCCTGGGTGCAGACAACCGGCTCACGGGCCAGCCGGATGCCAGCGGCGCCTTCGACGTCACCCTGGTTGCGACCGACAGCATCGGCCTGTCTGCCCGTCTCGACTGGACCATCTCGGTCGTCGAGCAGCTCGACGGCCTCACAGCGCAGGTCGGATATCTGACGACCGCCGGCGGGACCCTCGACCTCTTCGCCGCAAGCATGCCGGAGGGTGCAGAGGTTCGCTGGGGCGATTTCGCTGCGGCGCGCGTCGAACGGCTGAGTGCCGGCACGCAGCTCCGCGCCACCTTCACGCAGCTGCCGGTCGGGGTTCAGCCGATCGTGGTCTCCGTGTCGGGAGCAACGGTCGGTCAGCTCGCTGAGCCGCTGCTCGTTGTGCCTGCCGCGACGGGGAGCATCCGCAGCGGAGCCTACCGGTTCCAGCTCTTCACACCGGTGCGAGCAGCCGCTCCTCCGCGCATCATGCTGCCCGAAACCAGCGGGTTGGGGCTTGCCACGGCACCGGTGAGCGCGAGCTACGCCGGCGATGTTCTGTCGTTGGTGGCAGAGCGGCCGGATGGCGCCCTGCCGGGTGGCGCGGCGACGCTCGCCTTTGACGGGATTCAGAGTCTGCCGATTGCGATCGCTGGCGCGGGCAGCCCGGCCGTCACGCAGTTCGCGCCAGCAGAGGCTGCCGCGGGCGAGACATTGGTCGCCTGGGTCGCGGGGCTCGGCGAGGGCGTGACCGTCACAGCGCAGTGGTCGGAATCTGGTGCGGCAGCAGAGGCGACCGCCAGCGTGATTGCAGGCAGCGCAACCTTCGAGGTCCCCGCCGGCGCCGAAGGCATTGTGACGCTTCGAGCTGGAGGCGTAGCGCTGCGTAGCTTTGCGACTGCCGCCACGACCCGGTCCTCCGTCGCAACCGAGCCAACCCTGGCTTGGGCCAACCGCGAGATCCTCACAGCCGGCATCGAGCAGCACCTGCTGGTTCGCGGTCACGGCTTTGCCAACCCTGCGCTGCAGCTGGAGCTCGAAGGGGGCAGCGCGCGGGTCGTCTGGTCGGAGGGCAACGAGGCCGTCTTGGCGCTGTCTACAACGGGGCGGGCCTCCGCGCTGCTGACCGGCGGGACGGGTAGCCAGCAGCTTCCGCTCTGGCGATTCTCTGTCGAAGCGGAGCGGTTCTCTGCAGGCGAACTGCTCGAGAACAGTGGGGTGGCCCCCGGTGACCAACGGGCCGCCTCGGCAGCACCTGTCGGCACAGGCATCGTCGTGCCGAGCGCAGGCCTCCGCGCCGCCCTTGCCCCCGATGGCCTCTGGCTCTCGTCAGAGGTCCCGCAGACGACGCTCGGCCTTGACCTGACCAGCGACTGGACTCGGCTCGGCGAGCCGATCCCAGGCGATAGACGGGCGATACGCGACGCGGCAGGAGGCCCCGACGGCATCACACTGCTGACGGTGCAGGGCGACCTGATCGCGCTCGATGCGGCCGGCTCGCGCGCCCGCCTTACGTCGCCCTGGACGGGCATCGCCCCGCGCTCCACGGCACTGCTCTCCGAGAGCCGCCTGACGGGGGCATCGCACCTCGTCGCCTTCGACAACGGCCTGCTCGCGCTGCTGCCCGAAGAGGGGAGCCTGCTTGGGATCGCGCCGCGCGACGAGTCCTTCCTCCTGGGCGTTACGCTCGACGCGCAGAGCCTAGCGCCTCTCGTGCGACTCGACCGCCCGCTGCACGGTGCAGGCTTCCTCGCCGCGAACAGCGGATGTGCCGTCTTCGGCGACGCCGAACGGATCGTCGCGGTCGACGCCGCCGGACAGCAGCGGCTCGATCTCGCCCTGAGCGGCGAGGCGGCGAGCAGCTCCGGAACGGTCGCGACCGCGCTCGGCGGCGGGCTCGTGGAGGCCGCGATGACCACCGACACGCTCTACCTTCTCGACCTCACGGGGCAGCTGCTCGCGGTGTCGCTGAACGCGGGCTGCGTCACCGCCGACAGCGCCCTCACGCTGGTCGCCGGCGGACTCACGGGGCGGCGCCACCTCCGCGCCGACAGCAGCACCGTGCTGCTCTCCGGCAGGGACGAACTCCGCGACGGAGCGACCGGAGAACTGCTCGCCGCCGCGGCAGCCACGGTGGCACGGTTTGCCGGTCGCGTCGAAGATGCGCTCCTCGGTGCGGATGGTCTGACGGTTACCGACGGCTCCACGGTGGCGACGGTTCACGGCCTCCCCGCCATCTGGAGCTCACGCTGCCCGAGCGAAGGGTGCGCGATCGGCGGAGCAATGCTGCTCGTTCAGGCAGCCGAAGGTACCTCGCTCATCGACCGCGGTGACACCGCGCTCGTGTCGCCGACGGCTGTCGGACCGGTCCGAACCGGGTTTGACCTCGGACCACTGTCGGCGGGTGCGCTTTCGTTCGACACGCGGGTGGTTGGTGAAGCGGGCGCGGCGGGCGCCCTGCTCACATCGGCGGCGGGCGGACTCTGGTTCGCGGCGGTGGCGCCCGGCGGACTCGAGACGCTGATCGCGCCGCCCGACAACTTCCCCGCGGTGACGCTCGTCGGCGGACTCGGCAGCGCGGCGCCCTCGGGTGTGAGCGTGGCGCAGGCATCGCTCTCTCCGCGCGCAGCCGCCTACGATGCTTCGCTCCGCCTCTGGGTCATCGATGGCGACGGGAGCCTCTGGGTCACGGGCGCCGACGGGGCGCTGAGCTCCGTCCAGTCGCTCCCGAAGCCGCATGCAGGCTGCCTCGACGCTATCCCTGACGCCGCCGATCTCGCCCTCGACAGCGACGGACGGCTGCTACTCGCAAGCGCCACAGGCCAGATCTTCCGTCGCGAGGAGGACGGCGCCTTCTGCGTCACGGGACTCGGAGGGCTCGGCGGAGACCCTTCCGCACGCCTCTACGGCCCGGCAGTTCGCCTCCGTGGCGGAGCCGCCGGCCTGGCCATCGTACGGAGCGCGACAGGCAGCGCGGTCGGGCTGCGGCCGACCTACTGAGCGGAGGCCGCTAGGCGAGGTCCCACGCGTCGCCCGCGATGTGGCGGAGCTTGGGCTCGAGGTCGGGGTGGAAGATCCAGCGCCGGAGCCGGTAGCTCGCCTCGCCCAGCGCGCGGGCAATGGGGCTGATGGCCTCGATGTGACGCACGGTGCCGTGGCCGTCGACGACTCGGATGGCGGGGGCCTCGTCGCCGGCCCCGCCGATGTAGGGCAGGTAGGGGTGGTCGTGGGCCACATCGATCGAGAAGAGGAAGCGCTCGTCGGGCGACAGCTCCTCGAGGATGCGCTGCTCAAGCTCCGTGTCGTCGCCTTCGCGTGGTGCGCTCGTGAGCGTGACCCGCTCCCGCGCCTTGAAGAGTTTGCGGTGTAGGAGCCCTGAGGCGAGCTGCGAGAGGATGCGATCGGGATGGTGCTGCCAGGCGCCGAGGGCGGCCCAGGCATCGAAGTCGGCGACGCGGGCGACGCTAACGCCGGGCGCCTCTTTGCCGCTGATCCAGTCTCCGAGCGTGCCCGCAGGCAGTACCGAGCCGTCGCCGCGCTGTGCGAGGAAGCGGGCACGAGCGAAGGCCCTCTCCAGCATCGTCTCTGCGCAGCGCACGGTGCGGTGAAAGTAGATCAGTCGGTACATGTGGTAGCGCGATACCAGGTAGCCCTCGACCGCCTCGTAGGCGCGGGCATCGACAAGGAGTCCGCGGCGGTCGGACCGGAGCATGATGAGGATACGCTCGATGTCGTAGCGGCCCACCTCTGCGCCCGTCATGTGGGCGTCACGGAGCAGGTAGTCGAGCCGGTCGGCATCCATCTGGCTCGAGACAATGTCGCGGCCGAGGCCGGTCGTAGCGCCGCAGATGAGGTCGACGACCCGCTGCGGCAGCGCTGGGTCAACCTGTCGGAGAATCTGGTGCGCCTCGCTCTCGGGATGCAGCAACAGCTGTGCCGAGAGATCTTCGTGGTGAAAGGTGAAGACACGCTCCATGACGTGGCTGAAGGGGGCGTGGCCGATGTCGTGCAGGAGCGCCGCCGCGACGGTTGCGACGCGGTCGAGCGGCTCCATCTCGTTGCCGAAGACGTCGCAGATGCGGCGGGCCACATGGGCCACCCCCATCGAGTGGGCAAAGCGGGAGTGCTCGGCGCCATGAAAGACGAGGTTCGCCAGCCCAAGCTGCCGCACGGAGCGGAGCCGCTGCATCTCGGGTGTGTCGATCAGACTCACGATGAGCGGCCCGAGGACAGCCTCATCGCGGTAGTTGATGATGTTGTGAACCGGGTCGCGAAAGACCTTGCCGAGCGGTCTGGGCCGAGCCATGAGATTCTCCTTCGAGGGTGGCCTCCTCTACCCCATTTTTCTTCGTCATGCAGGAGAAGCGCGTGCGAGCCGCCGATGGACTTCGAGAACCCGAACTGCTGGCCAAGCTCCGCTCACCGCGGACGCTTCTGGCGGTTGTCGCGGTGGCAATCGTCTGGCTGCTCGTGGATGCGCAGCGTCCCGAGGCGAAGGCACGAGGCGCGGCCGTGAAGGCTGCGCAGCAGGTGTGCGCCTCCGCACGGACGGTGGCCGAGCAGGCGCCCAGACCGTGACGAGAAACGCAGATTGAAGGGCGGCTGTTCGAGGCGTAGAGTGGTGCGACTCCCACCAACCAGGAACGACATGCGCAACACCCTGCTGCCGACTCTCCTTTCGCTCGCAGTTCTGGCCGCCTGTTCGACCTCACCCTCGAGCGGCGTCCCCATCGACCAAGACGCCTTGGTCGTTGACGACGCCGCGGATGGCTCCGGCGTGAGCGATGCGGGCGGCTCCGGCGCCACCGACACAACCGAAGAGGATGCCCGCATCGAGATCGACATCCAACTCGACGGCGATGCCGACGCCGCAGCCGACAGCACGGCTGATGATGCCATCGCGGATGCAACCGACACCGCCGCGGACACAGCTACCGACACAGCCGCGGACACAGCTACCGACACAGCCGCGGACACAGCTACCGACACCGCCGCGGACACGACTGCCGACACCGCCGCGGACACCGGAACGGTAGCGATTCCGAATCCGCCGACCGCTCCAGGCCCCTACACCTCCGACCAGACCGACACCTCCTACACCGTGACCTACGCGGCCGGTGAAAGGACCATGGATGTGCGCATCTACCTGCCCTCCGACCTCGCCGCGGGCCCCTTCCCGCTCGTGGTCTTGAGCCACGGATTTCAGCTCAATGGCGAGGGCTACAATGTGCTGGGCGAACGGCTCGCGTCGCACGGTTTTGCGGTGGTTTCAGCGAGCTACGGCGATAGCCTCTTCAACGCCCTTTCGCACACAGCGCTGGCGCAGATTGTGGTCGCCACCATCGACTGGGCCGCGGCCGAGAACGGCCGTTCGGGTTCGGTGCTCTTCGGTCACCTAGACCTCGACAAGATC
>JBIIFW010000126.1:0-7178 GCA_044236985.1 Bradymonadia bacterium
GCCTTGGCCTTGAGCTGTCCGAAGGTGACGATCTGCCCCACCTGGTCGGCGCCATACTTCTTGGTCACATAGTCGATGACCTCGCCCCGCCGCGTCTGGCAGAAGTCGATGTCGAAGTCGGGCATGCTGACCCGCTCCGGATTCAGGAACCGCTCAAAGAGCAACCCGTACCGGATGGGGTCGAGGTCGGTGATGCCCAGCGACCAGGCGACCAGCGAGCCGGCACCCGAGCCGCGACCGGGACCGACGGGGATGCCACGCTGCTTGGCCCAGTCGATGAAGTCCCAGACGACGAGGAAGTAGCCGTCGAAGTGCATCTTGATGATGACGTCGAGCTCGAGCTTCAGCCGCGCCACATACTCGGAGCGATCCGGCTTCCAGCCAAGCAGCGCCACCTCGTCGAACCGCTTCTCAAGACCGGCCGCCGCCGTCTCGCGCAGGAACTCCGAGGGGCTCCCGCCACCGGGGATGGCATAGTCCGGCAGATAGTTTCCACCTGTCGGGATGACCACCTGGCAGCGCTCCGCGATCCGCGCCGTGTTGGCGAGCGCCTCGGGCAGGTCGGAGAAGGTCTCCTCCATCTCGTCCGGTGACTTCAGGAAGAGGTCGCGGAGCGGGATGCCCGCCAGCACCTTCCGGTCCACCCGCTTCTCCATGCCGATGCACATCAGCAGAGCGTGGGCCTCGACATCCTCTGGCGCCAGGTAGTGGACATTGTTGGTGGCCACGCAGGGAATGGAGAGGCGCTCTCCTAGGGCCACCAGCGCATCGCACACCTGCTGCTGCTGCGGGAGGTCTTCATGGCGCTGAAGCTCGAAGAAGAAGTTCCCCTCGCCGAAGAGGCCATGAAGCCGCTTGGCGAGTGCCGTCGCCCCTGGTGTATCTCCGCGGAGAATCGCCTGCGGGATCTCCCCGCCCATGTCGCCCGAGAGGCCGATGAGCCCCTCATGAAGCTCCTCGAGGTCGGCGTAGGTCGTGATCGGACGCCCACGTTTCACATTGGCAGACATCGAGGCGCGCGACACCAGTCGCACGAGGTTGCGGTAGCCATCGAGGGTCTCGGCGAGCAGCACCAGGTGGTAGAACCGCTCACGCCCCGACTCGGCCCGCTCCGGCTGCACATAGAGTTCGGCGCCAAAGATGGGCCGCACCCCGGAGTCCTTCGCGTACTTCTGCAGCTCGATGCAGGAGTGGAGCACGCCATGGTCGGTGATGGCCACCGCGTTCATCCCCAGCTTCGCCGTTCGCTTGAGAAGCGCCCCCACCTTCACGGTGGAGTCCAGCATGGAGTAGTGGCTGTGAACGTGCAGGTGAACGAATGACGACATACGGTGGCCCCTTGGGTTGCAACCGCATGCTGTAGGCCCAGCCCCCCTGCCGTCAACCGCAACCGTCGCTCCCGTTGTGCAGGCCGGCACCCTCCCCAGTCACATCTTGTCTCGGGCTTGCAAACCGATTAGGGCGTCTCGAATGTAAGATTCCGTTGCGGACGGGATCGCGCGCTTTGCAACGACGCTGAGACTGTCTCGGCAATTTGGAGGAATGTCCCGATGAAGAAGCTCTCTCTGTTGATGGCACTTGGTCTTGGTCTTGGTGTGGTTGGCTGCGGTGACGACGAGGCAGAGACCTCGACGACCGACACCGGCACCACCGACACTGGCACCACCGACACCGGCACCACCGACACCGGCACCGCCGACACCACCGACACCGGTACCACCGACACCGACACCGGCACCGTCGACACCGGCACCGTCGACACCACGCCCGTCCCCACCGACGAGCAGTACTCGGGCCCCTTCTCCTACGTCTGGCGCATCCAGCTCCCGCAGTCGGGCACCGACGCGGAGTGCTGCTTTGACTTCACCGGCGACGGCGTGACCGACAACGGCCTTGGCACCCTCACGGGCGCTCTTGGCGCCATCTCGCCCGACACCGACATTCAGGCGACGCTCGACAGCGCCGTGGCCGATGGCGACATCGCCCTCCTCCTCGAGTACGCTGGCCTGGCCGAGCTCACCAAGACGGGCCCGACCCAGCTCTGGTTCTACCTCGCCACCAACGACATCGACGGCGACGGCTCGGGCGACCAGGATTGGGCCACGGCCCTGAAGGCTGGCGAAGGCATCTTCCAGGTGCAGCCCACCTCGCTTGCCGCCGACGGCAGCCCGCTCATCAAGTTTGA
The DNA here is from genome assembly GCA_044236985.1 of Bradymonadia bacterium. Classification (GTDB taxonomy): domain Bacteria; phylum Myxococcota_A; class Bradymonadia; order REDH01; family REDH01; genus CAIWGR01. The sequence goes on from JBIIFW010000126.1 coordinate 2,186, forward strand.
GTCGGCAGCCATCCGCAGCAACACGCTCACGGCTGGCCCCGGCGACTTCCCCCTGACCATCCCGATCCCGGGCCTCCTCACGCTTGATGTCACCATCGAGCAGGCCCAGATCGTAGCCGACGTTCGCCCCGAGGCTTCGGGCATCTTCACCAACGACGCCGACATCGACTCCGATGGCGACGGCACCCCCGAAGTCTGGGGCGGCGGCAAGCTCGGCGGCGTCATCCCCGTCGACCAGGTCATCGGCATCCTTAACGACCTCGCCAACGACTGCGCCTGTGCCGGAATCGCAGCCGACGCAGAGGTCATCATCGCCGGTGAGGGCACCGACCAGTACGATGTCGCTTGCGACCCCAACATCACCATCAACGACTCGGCTTGCACCGACGCCGATGGCCTGATCTGCGGCAACCTCAGCACCGTCTGCGGCTTCGCCCCGGCCCTGCCCACGCTTGGCCTCATCGACGTCGACACCAACGGCAACACCATCCCCGATGCCATCTCCGTTGGCCTCCGCCTCTCGATGTCGGGCGCGACCCTTGAGAATCCCCCGGTTGCCCCCTAATGGGTGACTGTCGCGCTTCGGCGTGACAGCAGCTGCGGCGAGGGAGACCTCGCCGCTTGGCGTTTTTGCACCCCACTTCTCTCGCAGATTCGCTGCCAAGGGTGTAGCTATCTCCGACTCCTATCCCTGAACTTATGAAGCTCATGAAGACGAACGTCCTCCTCGCCCTGACCCTCTCGCTGCTCACCGCCTGCGCCGCCTTCTCGGATCCCGATGCGATCGACCTACCCGATGCCGCAGAAGGGTCCGGCGTCCCCCTTGGCGGAATCGATACCGGCACCGACAGCGGCGGCGCGCTCCCCGACGGCACACCTGTCGGGCCCGACGGCCGCCCCGTGGTCGGCGCCCTTCTCGGAGACAGCTGCCTCGCCAGCACCGAGTGCCGCTCCAACCTTTCCTGCATCGGCGGCGCCTGCCTGCCAACTGCCAGCCGCCAGCTCGGCGAGAGCTGCATCATCAGCGGCGAGTGTGCAGACGGCCTCGTCTGTGGAACCACCAGCCAGTGTTTCGAGGCCGGGCCCGGCGTCGACGGCTCACCCTGCACGCAGGCACAGGACTGTGGCGAGGGGCTCCGCTGCTCCTACCGTGGCCTTGGCGGCCTCTGTGAGACGCCCGGAACGCTCGACGTTGGAGAGCCCTGCGTCACCTCCTCAGAGTGCGCCGCTCCCCTGCTCTGCGGCGTAGAGGGGCTCTGCCTGCTCCCCGCCTCCGGCTTCCCCTTCCTGCCCGACACCGAGTGCGCAGACCCCACTGCCGAGACCGGTCCCTTCCGCATCTTCTTCGAGGTCCCAAAGGCCGGCGAGCCGCTCGCAGACTTCTTCCGCCTCCCCTTCCCCAACGACATCCGCCGCGCCGAGACAGGCATGAATCTCGACGGCTTCCCCGACCCCGGCGTCCGCTTCCTCGGCGGCGATGTGCTCGGCAGCTACCTTCGCACCCTGCGCGGCAGCAACGAGGGCTTCTCCACCAACCCCACCATCTACTTCCGCTTCTCCAAGGCCCCCAAGTTCAACACGATCCAGGGCGGCACAGGCGGCTCGCTCCGCATCGTCAACATCACACCCGACTCGCCCAGCTTCGGACGCGGCGCCTCCATCGGCTGGAGTGTCACCAACGGGCGGAGCAAGTTCATCTGCCACAACTATGTGGCCATCCACCCCTCCTTCCGCTCTCCGCTTGAGCCCAACACCACCTACGCCGTCTACCTAACCGATGCCGTGATCAACGACGATGACGACCGCCTGGTTCAGGACGCAGACTTCGCCGCGGTCATCGGCTCGACACGCCCCACGGAGGCTGAGCTCCTCGACGGCTGGAACAAGTATGCTCCGCTCCGGAACTTCCTTGCCGCAGAGGGCATCGCCTCTTCAACCATCATGGGCGCTGTCGTCTTCACAACGATGGACCCCATCGCGCCAGCGCGCGCGCTCCGTCCCGCGGTGCGGGAGCTGCCCACGCCGGCGCTCGCGAACCTCCGTCCCTGTTCGACCGACGCCGGCGCCTCAGACGATGACCGCTGCTCGGCCATCAGCGGCGACTTCACCGAGCTGCATGCCACCGTGGCCGCTCCCATCTTCCAGGCCGGCACCCGCCCCTACTTCGAAGAGGCGCAGGGCGGCGACGTTGAGATCGCCGCCGGGAAAGCCATCGTTCAGGGCAGCGAGCAGCTCCGGTTGAGCCTTACCATCCCCTCGGGTGAGATGCCCGCCGACGGCTGGCCCGTTGTCCTCTACGCGCACGGCACCGGCGGCAGCTTCCGCAGCGGCATCGACGACGGCACCGCCGGTCGCATGAGCGCCATTGTTATCAATGGCCAGCCCGTGAAGGCTGCAACCATTGGCTACGACGGCGTCCAGCATGGGCCGCGGCGCGGGACCTCCGAGCGCGACCCTGCCACCCTCTTCTTCAACTTTGCCAACCCGAAGGCCGCGCGCGGAAACACGCTCCAGGGTGCGGCGGACCTCCACCTGCTCACCTACCTCGCGGAGAACATCGACCTCGATGCCGCCGCCTCGCCCACAGGCCAGGCCATCACCTTCAATCCGGCAAAGATCTTCCTCTTCGGCCACTCCCAGGGCGCCTCCGTCGCCTCCCTCTTTGCCGCGCTTGAGCCCAATGTGAAGTCGGCCATCTTCTCCGGCCTCGGCGGATCGCTCATCCTGTCGCTGCTCAACAAGACCAAGCCCGTCGACATTGCGCGAGGCGTTAAAATCGCGCTGTCGGGGTCGCTCACCAACACCAGCAGCGTCGACGAACTCAACCCCGTCCTCTCCATCCTGCAGTGGTACACAGACCCCGTCGACCCGGTGAACTTCGCGCCCCTCCTCTACCGCCGCATCCCCGCCGGCCGGAACCCGCTCCATGTGCTCCAGACCCTCGGACAGACCGACAGCTTCACCCCCGAGCCCTGCATGAAGGCCTTCGCCGAAGCCGCCGGACTCCCTGCCGGCACGCCCGCCGGCTACTCCCTCGCCGACTTCTCAGATACCAAGGCCTTCCCTGTCTCGGCGAACAAGCAGTCGAGCCTCAGCGTGCCGGTCACAGCCCTCATGATCCCCTACCTCGCAGATGGCTTCGACGGCCACTTCGTCGCACAGCGCAACGCCTCAGCACAGCGTCAGTGTCAGGAGTTCATCGGGACCAGCATCACCACCGGCGTCCCCACCGTCACGCAGTAGCGGCCGTTACCGTCGGGCGACCGAAGTAGCGGCCCCGCAGCAGCCAGATGCCCAAGGCGCACGCGTCGGCTACCGCAGCCAGCCAGAAGGCCCAGGAAGAGCCCTCCGCGCCCACCAGGCGGCCGCCCAGCAGTCCTGCTGCGAGCCCGCCGCAGCCGAGTACCACAGAGGCGAAGACGCTCTGCAGCAGCGGACGAGGCGTCTGCTCCGCGTAGTGGTCGAGCTCGCGCAACAGCCCAGCATACCAGAGCCCGAAGCCGGCAAAGTGAAGGATCTGCAGGAGCACCAGCCACCAGGCCGACACCGCCATCGCCGTCGCGATCCAGCGCACGATGCTCAGCAGGAGTGACCAGGCGACCACGCCGCCGGCACCGCGACGGGCAAAAAGACGCGGGGCAAGCGCGAGCGCGGCAACCTCGCCCACGATCGCAACACCAACTGCGTAGCCCGGGACAGCCGACGAGAAGCCTTGATCGATGCAGAAGATGGCCAGGAAGAGGTTGTAGCTCATCACCGCCACCCAGTGGCACCAGCCGGACAGCAGAAAGAGCCACCAGTCCGCGCCCCGCGGGAGTCGACCGCCGACCGATGAGGCCGCCTCGGCCAGCGGCGTCTCCCGGATCCGAAACACGAAGATCGCGGCGAGCATGTAGAGAATGGGTGTGTAGTCCACGGCGATCTGCCCAGCCACGCCCCCCTCCATGCCCGAGACGGCCAAACCAAACAGCGCCACCGCGAAGCCATAGCCGAGGCTCCCCCAGAGCCGGAACGAACCGAAGCGCACCGAGCCATACCGCCCCACGATGGTGGTATCGAGCATCGGAACCGTGCCCGCCTCGGGAAAGGCCTGAAGCCACATCAGCAGGCAGACCGCTACGAGACCGGTCGAAAGATTCATCAGTAGCGACAGCAGCGCGCCCAGCCAGAGGGTCACCCGCAGGATGCCGGTCGGACGCCCATACTTCACCGCGAGATAGCCAAGCGCCGGCTGCATCAGCACGCTGATGACCGAACGACCGCTGAAGACCAGCCCGATCTCCGCCGGCGACATCCCAATCGACTGGAAGTAGAGCGGCCAATAGGTGACGATGAGCCCGATTGCCCCAAGGTAGAGGAAGTAGGTGGCGCGAATCGCCGTCGTTTCCTTCACTGCTGGCGTCCCGTGCATCTGCGCGCAGCCAAGCCCGCGCCGCGCTCCCCTACCGCATTGCAGACGGTCTTGCTACGCTGCAGAGCCGCGATTCGCGCCACTCCTCCTGTGCCCCGGCCTCGGCTTGTCAGACGCGCTCCAGCCTCCCTCCCGCAGCATCACCTACCTCACCACCGCCAAGACGGCGGCCCGCAAGATCGATGCGATTCTCAACCTGTCGCGCCCCATGCAGGCTGTGCAGGCGCTCGACGCGCGCGAGTTCCACGCCCTCATCCAGACCGCCGGACTCGACCAGTCCATGGAGCTCATCGAGCTCGCCTCGGGCGAGCAGGTGCAGGCCCTCATCGACTTCGATGGCTGGAACCGCGACCGACTTGAGCACAAGCGCTTCGCAGACTGGATGATGATCCTCCTGGGCTGCCCCGACGAGTCGCTCCATCGCTGGTTCGCCAAGCTCGACCTCGAACCCATCATCGTCTGGATGCGAGAGCACGCGCAGGTCTTTCTCTGGGAAGAGGACCGCGACCTGCTCGACTGTGTCGACGCCCCGGTGCTGACCTCGCCCGATGGCACCTACGCAATCATGGTGCCCGACGACGG
>JBIIFW010000147.1:0-6347 GCA_044236985.1 Bradymonadia bacterium
GCGCGGATGGCATCCTTCTCCGTGCGGAAGAGCTTGGCGCGGCTCTGCTCGGTGAGCAGCGCCCGCTCGCGGCGCGCAACATGGGCCTTGAGCAGCGTCGCGGGGATGGCCCACTTGTCGGCGCGGATGCTCAGGCAGAGGTAGCCGTCGCGGAAGATTGCAGGGAAGCTCGGCGCCTCGGCGAGCAGGTCGTCCACGTCGCACCAGCCCACGCTGGTCTCTTCCTCGGCATCGGGCAGCAGCGGCCGAAACCAGTACTTCGTGATGGCCTCGAAGGCCGCATCGACCCCCACCGTCTCGATGGAGCCCTGCACATGATAGGTGCTGTAACTGACGCTGCCCGAAATGACGCCCACGGAGCCTCCTCCTGCCCGACAGGGCAGCTGCGGCCGACTAGGTAGCACCCACACCCAAAAGGGCAAACGAACGGCGCCCCACACTCGGCAACCCAGACCCCTACTGCGGCAGCACCACCAACCGCAGGCCCGTCGAGTCCGACCGCTGCGTCTGGCTCAGCGAGTTGCCCCGGTTCCCCACCCGCGCGATCATCGGAAAGGAGTTCCAGGCACCGCCCCGCCGCACACGGATCGCCCCCTGCAGCGGACCCGTCGGATCGACCTGCTCCGCCGCCTCGTAGGGCGCGTAACGGTCGTTGGTCCACTCCCATACATTGCCGAGCATGTCGTAGAGACCCCAGGCGTTGGGCTGCAGCGCACCGGTCGGGTGCGGCACATCCCGCGCGTTCCCCTTGTGCCAGGCCACCTCCGGCAGCGCGACCACCTTCGTCCGGTCTTCGCCCGCCCGCCCTGCATACTCCCACTCCGCCTCGGTCGGCAGCCGGTAGCCGCCGCAGGTGAGGCCGAGAAGACGGTCGCCCTCGTAGCAGACGGGCCTGCCCTCCGCGCTGCTGCGCGCGTTGGCGAAGGCGACCGCGTCGCGCCAGGTGACGCTGTCGACGGGGCAGGTCTCGCCGCAGCCCGAGTGCACCGACGGATTGCTCCCCATGACCGTCGACCAGTCGCGCTGGGCCGTCTCACGCTGCTGCATGCAGAGGTCGCGCGTGAGCACGACCGTGTGGACCGGTGACTCGTCCTTGTAGCCCGGCTTTTCCCAGACCTCGCGCCCCATGCGGAAGCTCCCCGCCGGGATTCGGACAAAGCCCTCCGGGCAGCCGCGCCGATCGAACTTCGCATCGGCCGACTCGGGCACAGGCAGTGGCGCAGGTGCAACCGGCGGCGCCTCGTCTGGGTCGCCCAGACCGGCCCATACAGCCCAGCCAGCTCCACCCAGCAGCAACAGTGAGAGCCCTGCGACCAAGGAGCGCGACAGAGGCGACCTTCTTGCAGCGGGTTCCACCGAAACCACCGGAACCACCGGAACCACCGGAGCCGACTGCGGCGGAGCGACTGCAACGGGGAGAGCCGCGACTGCCGAAACTGCCTCTGCCTGCGACGGCGGCGCGACCGAGACGGGTAGGACAGCCGCCGCGAACAGGTCCTGCGGCAGCGCTGTGAGCATCTCGGAGGCCCAGACAAATCGATGCTCCGCACGCGGCTGCAGCGCCTTGGCAAAGAAGGCAACCGTGGCATCGGACACTGCCGCAAACCCCACCATCGAACGCGGACTCCGCGCTGCTCCACCCAAGGGCAGGTCGATGAAGGGATGGCCTCCAAAGAAGAGTTCAAAGAGCACAATGCCGAGGGCGAAGAGGTCGGCATGGGAGGTCCAACCCACCTGCCCCACATCGGGCGCCCGATACAATCGGGTTCCCTGTTCTCCGGCGAAGGCCTGCTCGACACTGGCCACATTGAAGTCGATGAGCAGCACGCGGCCCGTCCCCTCCTCCACGAGCACATTGGCTGGCTTGACGTCGCGATGAATCACCCCAGCGCCATGTACAGCTCCCAGCGCCGCCAGCAGCCCCTCGGCCACCCGACGCTGCTCCGGCCAGCTCATGCGGCGCTCGCCCTTCGTCCATGCCTCAAGCGGCAGACCGCGCACCAACTCAGCCACCATGTAGAGGTTGCCGTAGGGTGGCGGGAGCCGGTCGAGCCAGTAGACCTGTCGAAGGTGTTCGTGCAGCGGCATACGAGGCCGGATCTGGTTGAACTCGTGCAGCGCCAGCTCCTGGTCTGCGACTCCGGTGAAGATCTTCATGGCGTAGTCTGCGCCCTGCGCCAGATGGTGCACCCGCCAGACCACCGCGAAGGTGCCCGCGCCAAGCTGCTCCTCGAGCCGCCACTTCCCTTCGAGCACCAGGCCGGGCGCAAAGGGTTCGGGAGCGGGAGTCGCAGGAAACGCCGCCGAAGGCTCGGGCACCCGAACCGGCGCCTTCGACTGCGGCAGCGCCAACCCCCGAAGGCGCCGGACAGCCTCATCCGCGGTCGAACGGTGGCGCTGCGCCCCGCAGGAAAGCAGGTCCAACACGAGCTCATCTAGGCGGGCATCAAGGCCGACCAGACATTTCGACGGCAGGAGAGAGGGCATGCCTGCCAGCGCAGCTGCCTCCGCTGGCCCCGAGAAGGGCAGGCGACCGGTGATGAGTTGGTAGAGGAGCACGCCGAGTGCGTAGCAATCCGCCGTGGGCGAGGCGGCGTGCGCCGCGGGCGTCAGCAGTTCGGGTGCCAGGTAGGCACTCTCCGTCCGGCCGCGCGAGTCGGTGTAGATGGTGGTCTCGCCATCCATGTGGGCCCGCTCAAAGTCGGTCAGCTTCGGCACCCGGTCGCGGTCCAGAAGGATGGCCTCCGGCTGCAGATTGCGATGCACCACACCTGCCGCGTGACAGGCCTTGAGCGCCTCCGCGATGCCCGTTGCAATGGCGAGTCGAACCGTCAGACTTGAGGCCCGCGCCTCGTCGCCCGAGAGGAACTGCGCAAGGCTGCCCCCTTCCGGCCAGTGGGTCAGTTCTACAAACTCTGATTCCTGCCGATCGTGCTCGTAGTAGAGCACCTCGAGCAGGTTCGGGTGGGGCCCAATGCGCTTGCGCGCCTCGATGGAGCGGAACATCCAGCGGAGTTGCCGGTCTGCGCCCGTCACCGAAGCGCTCGGAGAGACGCTCCAGGTGCGCAGCCGGTAGCGGCTACTGTCGTCGGCAAACTGCCCGTGTCGCGCGAGAAAGACGCCACCGAGTTCGTCGTGTTCCAGCGTTTCGAGCACCTGATACGACCCGATCTGTCGCCGTGCCGACCGGTGCCGCTCACCCCAGCGGCCCTGCACCAGCGCGATGGCCCGCTCCATCTTCAACCGGAGTGCCTCTGGCGTGTCGGCCTTCTTTCGGGCCTCCGCATCGTGCGTCAGGAGCCAACTTGCGAGGTCGCAAAGATGGACCGCGTTGCCCGCCCATTCGCCGGTGATGAAGAGCAGCGAGGCATCGGGGACGACGACGACAGGCTCCGTGTTCAGCTTGGCCTTGTTGTCATCCAGCAGGCTCGCCAGCGCCCGCGACTTGTTGTTGGTGGCCCGAACAGGGGACGGAACCGACCGACCGCCGAGCTCCCAGCCCTGGTCGTCTCCCGTCAGCCGGCCCGTATACTGCTTGGCCTCGACAACGAAGACGGAGCACTCGGCAAAGACGAGCGCATCTACCTCGAGCGCGTACCCTTGGCGCGGCTTGAAGGTGAAGTTGGGCGCCACCTTCCAGTGGGCGGGCAACCGCTCGCAGAGCAGTTGAACCACCTCGCGCTCGAAGTCGTTCACAAAGCCGTCGGCCCCCGATGGGGTGAAGATGAGCTCAGCCATGTGTGGCCCTCTCGATGCTCCATGCCGTGCAATACGCCACACTGACTCCTTGCGCCCCCAACCGAGTTTCGCGCGCCAGCTCCCTACCAGAGCGGCGGAGGGTGTGCAAATCTAGGGAGGGGCTAGCGGACCGGGGCAGCTCTCCACGCCTCGGCCAGCGCGCTAGCGAGCGCAGCGCACGATCCCGCGATGGTCGCCGGATCCTCCAGGCCAACGGTCGCTTGTACTGCCATCGCTGTGCCGTGACCGCTCCGGTCGACGAAGAGCCGCTGAAAGTGGCCGCGAGCCTCCTGCGTGACAAGGCCTGCGATTGGATCGCGCTCAAGAGCAGCGAGCCGCCCACCGAGCGCGTCGAAATCAGCGGCCTGCAAGATACGAAGCACATCCAGACCGTCCTTCGGCACCCAGCGAGCCGGCGTTGCCTCGCGCTCGGCCAGCCTATGCAGTTTCGCAACAAGCAGCGCCCCTAGCCCTGCCACGGCCACTTCAACGCTTCGGCCGTCAGCGGGATCGAGTGCATCCAGCATGAACAGGTCGAAATCCACCAGCGCAGCCTCAAGTCCCGCCGCCTTTCGCGCAGCCTCCATGCCGTGCGGGCCCAGCCTGGCCCCACGGCGACCGCTCCCACCTAGGGTTGCCGGCACCATGAGATCGATCTGGACCTCGTCCCGGGCCCACGTGCCCGGCCTCACCACCAGCGCGAACCCAGCGTTTATGAAGGCCTCGGCGAGCAGCGGCTCGTCTTCCAGGAGCGCGGGATGCAGCGCCAAATCGCCGTCGCTGGCAAAGGGCGCCACCTGCAGCGTGCCCTCGCCCACGCGATGGCAAATCGCCTGCGCACCGACGAGCACAACGGCCCGCCGCTGCGCTCCCAACGCCTCAAGCGCATCGAGCAAAACACGACGCGCCTCCACATATTCAAACTCATACACCCGCAACATCTCTCCGCTCCTTCATGCGTTCGACAAGGGCCTCAGACTCCTGGGGACCACGCCCCGGACACGACGCCAGATCCACCACAGCCTGCGCGTCTGACACCGTCACGATGGTCACCTCTGCCACCCCCCCACGAAGCAAGCGCTGCTGGGTGCGGACGAACACCACATCGTCGTAGGGCCGCAGCAACCAGACATTCGCACCCGCTTCCGCTGGGACGAGACCAAGTGTTTCTGCAGCCTCGTTCGGCTCGTCTACGTAGAGCATCGCGATGCGCGGAGGTGCGATGCCCGGGCCGGCAAGCGACCCCGTCGCCGCATAGCGCGAGAGCCGTGAGAGCTTGGGGTAGAGCGAAGCGAGCCCGCGCGGCTCAAGGTAGGTTTGGAGTTCATTCGAGCGTGTGATCGAAAAGTCGGTCGACCAGCGCACGAGGAGCGCCTGCCAGTCCACCTCTACGACACGCTTCTCTGCATCCCGCATGACGATCGCCTCCGTCTCCAGAAACGAGACAACCCGCGATACCGTGGCAAGCGGGGTCGCGGCAGCGATCGCCAACCCCCGTACGCCAACCGGCAACGCGAGTTCGACCAAGGCGCGCACAACGCGGCCAGCGGCGGCGCCACGGAGGCTCTGCAGTGGACGCGCGGTTGGAACGGGATCACGCGCCGCGCCGGCCGCAGAAAGGAAGATGCAGGGCTCGCTCACAACCAGGCGCAGATTGCCGGTCAGGTCCACAAAGCCCACGCCGGCTTGCTCGAGCAGGTCACGCGTGCGCGGACCTAAGTAGGGAGCCATGACGAGCTGAGGCGGCACCGGCCGAACCATGATGGCTGCCACGTCGCGCGGCTCCAACGATGCGCGAACCTCCACAGCCAGCGTCGCCTGGCTGCCGTTCGGCCCTCGCAGCGTCAAGGTGGGCTGCAGAGAGCTTCCCCCTGGCGACGCGAGCCAGTCTTCGGGCAGCCTGCTTTGCACGAGCACCATGGCATCACGGAGCACCGTTCCAGATTTTATGTTGTTCCTCATAACGCGGAACATGCATAAAATTGGAACGCATGTCCAGAGACCGTCTCAGAAAAGTACATGTTCCGCAACCAGCGGAACATGAGCGAGCCCCCGCTCACACCCTCTCCAGCCCCAAACGGCGGCGGCTCTCGCCGACCGAACGCCTCGACGCTGTCATGCCTTTGAGCGGCGCGCGTTGGCAACCTGACACAACAAGGGTAGTGTCGGACATTCCCCCAAACAGGAGTGATTCTCATGCCGAAGTTCTCTCTCTCATCGCTCTCGCTGCGCCTCCTTGCCGTCTCGCTCTCCCTCGCCGCGACCGGCTGCGGCGATGCCGAGGAGAAGGATGATGGCGGCGCCGCCGATACCTCAGGCAGCGCAGACACCAGCGACGGCTCCGGCAGCTTTGTGCTGCCGACCGACGCCGAAAAGGCGACGTTCGAGGCTGCGACCGCGGCGAACCTCACTGCGGCGGCCACCCTGCCCCTCGAGGATGCGGCGATCTACACCTTCCTCGAGCAGATCCTGACCGACCACCCCGAGGTCTTCGGCACGACGCTGGCCTTCGACCCCACCTATGCGACCCGTCCGCTCGCCCCCTACGCCTACCGCGGCGCAACCGGGCTGCTCCGCAAAGACCTCACCCTGAATGGCTACGACTATGC
>JBIIFW010000127.1:0-7120 GCA_044236985.1 Bradymonadia bacterium
CCTCCGGGTGAACGACTTCCTCTCGCTCGCCGACCCCTTCCCCTTCGTCGGCGACGTCCTCACCGTGACCGGCATCGTCCGCTTCGCCAACGACAACTCCAAGCTCGAGCCGATGACCGTCGAAGACATCCTCTTCGAGAGCCTCGCGCCCCCCTCACTCGCCGGCCTCACGCCCGATAGCTCCGCCATCGACGAGGGCGACATCGCCGTCCTGAGCGCCCCGGACCCGCTCACCATCCTCCTCAACCGTGCTGCCCCCGGCGGTGGAACCGTCGTGACGCTCGAGAGCGGCCGCCCCGACCTCCTCGAGATCCCGGCCACCATCACCGTGCCCGCCGGCGAGACCTCCGTCACCGTCCCGCTCACCGCGCTCGGCAGCGTCGCGGAGCCCATCACCGTCACCGCCACGCTCGACGCGGTCTCCTACACGGCCTCCGTCATCATCGTCGCTGCCGGCCGCATCCCCGCACCCATCGCGGTGACCCCCGCGGCCATCACCCTGCGTCCCGGCGACAGCCGCGACGTCGAGGTTGTCCTCGACATCCCCGCCCGCACCGGCGGCACCGACGTCACCGTCACAACCTCCGACCTCACCATCCTCCTTGCCCCCGACACCGTCAGCATGCGTGCGGGCACAACCCGCGCTTCGCTGACCATCGAGGCGCTCGCCATCGGCGAAGCCACCGTGACCTTCTCGACCAGCGCCGGCGAGGTCGTCCTCACGGTCACCGTCGCCGAGAGCCTGCCCCGCGGCCTCATCCTGAGCGAGGTCTTCTACGACCTCACGGGCACCGACGACGGCTTCGAGTGGGTGGAGATCCTCAACGACTCCGCCGCCCCCATCGACCTCGCCACCTACAAGCTCGGCTACGGCGGCGGCACCTACGCCACTGCCAACTACGCCCTTTCGGGAACCATCCCCGCCGGTGGCTGCATCGTCGTCGGTGGCACACAGTCCACCGCGGCCAACTTCGCGCCCGTCTACACGATTGGCAGGGACTTCAACCCCGACATCCAGAACTCCGGCACCCGCGCCGACGCCATCGGCCTCTTCAACGGCACCATCGGCACCATCCCGCTCGACAAGGTCATCTACGGCGGCGGCAACGACGACCGCTTCCTCGACCCTGCCGGCGCCGTCTCTCCGGTGGACGTCGAGGATGCCCTGCCCAACTCCTCCATCGAGCGGACCTCCACCGGTTGGCGTGTCCAGGTCGCCCCCAGCCCGGGCAACTGCGCCGCCTCGTTCGAATAACGAGCTTCGCCGCAACAACGGCGCGCAGACGACGATAACCAAAGTGGGCGCAACAGATGCGTCCCCACTTCAGGAGTCGTCATGTTCTCTCGCGTCCAAACCGGCAGCGTCATCGGCGTCGATGCCATCACCGTCTCGGTCGAGGTCGACCTCGGCCCCGGCATCCAGACCTTCTCCATCGTAGGCCTGCCCGAGGGCGCCGTCCGCGAGGCCCGCGTGCGGGTCAAATCGGCCCTCGAGAACGCCGGCTTCTCTTGGCCCGAGTGCCGCGTCAGCATCAACCTCGCCCCCGCCGATGTGCGCAAAGATGGCACCGGCTTCGACCTCCCCATCGCACTCGCCACCATGGCGGCCGACGGCCTCTTCAAGTCCGACGAACTCGCCCGTCTCGACCGCTACCTCGTCGTCGGAGAGCTCTCGCTCGACGGACAGCTCCGGCCCGTGCGCGGCATCCTCCCCATGGCCATCGCCGCCCGCGACAAGGGCTTCGCCGGCCTCATCGTCGCGGCCGAGAATGCCGCAGAGGCCGCGCTGGTGGATCGAATCGAGGCGGTCGGCTGCGCCCGTCTCGAGGAGGTAGTCCGCTTCCTCCGCGGCCTGCATCAGCCTGCGCTCCCCGTCGTCTCGCGCGGCCTGCTCCCGCCCTCCGACTACCCCTTCGACCTCGCCGACGTCGCCGGCCAGCAGCAGGCCAAGCGGGCGCTCGAGGTCGCGGCTGCGGGTGGCCACAACCTGCTGCTCGTGGGCCCGCCAGGCTCCGGCAAGACCATGCTCAGCAAACGGCTCCTCACCATCCTGCCGGAGATGACCTTCGACGAGGCGCTCGAGACCACCAAGGTCTACTCCGTAGCCGGCTTCCGCAACGACGGTGGACTCGTGCAGCGGCGCCCCTTCCGCTCGCCCCACCACACCATCTCCGACATCGGCCTCATCGGCGGCGGGTCAGGTATGCCCCGACCCGGCGAGATCTCGCTCGCCCACCACGGCATCCTCTTCCTCGACGAGCTCCCCGAGTTCCGCCGCAACGCCCTCGAAGTCATGCGCCAGCCGCTCGAAGAGGGGCGCGTCACCATCTCGCGCAGCCTCATCACCGTCGTCTATCCCGCCTCCATCATGCTGGTCGGTAGCATGAACCCCTGCCCCTGCGGCTACGCCGGCAGCCGCGACCGCGCCTGCATCTGCAAGCCCGACGAGGTCATCCGCTACCGCAGCCGCATCTCAGGCCCGCTTCTGGACCGCATCGACCTCCAGATCGAGGTCCCCGGCGTCCGCTACCGCGACCTCGCTGCGACTGCAGACCGGGGTGAGCCCTCCGCCACCGTCCGCGTCCGCGTGCAGGCCGCCCGCGACCGCCAACGCCACCGCTTCGCCGGCAACGCGACCGCCTGCAACGCCCAGATGACCACCCGCGAGATACGCGCCCACTGCGCCGTCGACGACGCGGGCCACCGCCTGCTCGAGAACGTCGTAGACCGGCTCGGTATGTCGGCCCGCGCCTACGACCGCATCCTCAAGGTAGCCCGCACCATCGCAGACCTCGCCGGTCGCGAGGCCATCGCCGCCTCCGACGTGGCAGAGGCGGTGCAGTACCGTCGCGGCATGGAGCGCGACGCCGGCAGGGCTCAGTAGCCGCCGAGCTCGGCCCAGCGCTGGCGGTGCCACGAGGCGTCGCCCAGCAGCGCATCGTCGCCCCGCCACCGCTTGAGGTAGAGGCCGATGTCGTGCTCGTCCGTCACGCCGATGCCGCCGTGGAGCTGGATGGCCTCATGAGCAATCAGGCTCAGCGTCTCGCAGGCCCGCGCCTTGGCGAGCGAGGCATAGCGCGCCAGCTCGTCGCTGCCCGCGTCCACCGCTGCTGCCGCACCAATGACCGCACTCCGCGTGAGTTCGAGCTCGATGAACATCTTCGCCGCCCGGTGCTGAAGCGCCTGGAAGGTGCCGATGGCTACCCCGAACTGCTGCCGGATCTTGAGATACTCCACCGTCATGTCGAGCGCCGCCTGTGCCGCGCCCACCATCTGCGCCGAGAGCGCAATCGCTGCCACGTCGCAGGCCTGCGACCAAGCCAGCTCTGCCCCCTCGTAGAAGGTCACCTCGGCCGTCGCGGGCAGCTCCAGCGCAAAGGTCAGCGTGGCTGCAGGGCGGCCATCCATGCGCTGCTCGCGGGTCGCCTCGAGCGTCGCAGTCTCCACACAGAAGAGCCGCACGGCGCCGTCGCCATCCACCGCCGTGATGAGCGTGTAGGCGGCGTCGGGTGCGTCGAGCACATGGCGCTTGGTGCCCGAGAGGTGCCAGCCTGCGCCCGCCTTGCGGCAGCTCGTGGTCTTCGGCGTTCGGTCGTAGCGGTGCTCCTGCCAGGCGATGGCCACGCTGTGCAGCCCCTCGCTGATGCCGGCCAGCAGCCGCCGGTGGCTCGAGCTCCGGCGCAGCAGCTCTGTGGCCCAGATGGCCGAGAGCCAGGGCTCAGGCGCCAACACCTTCCCGAACTGCTCCTGCAGCGCGCAGAGGTCGGCGAAGGGCAGCCCTGCACCACCCTCCTCCTCGGTGAGGTGAAGATGGATCCAGCCTAGGCCGGCAATCTTGCCCCAGAGGCCGGCGTCGGAGCCGGGGTGGCCTGCGGTGTCGCGGTAGTGGCGGAGCCGGGCCACAGGCGCCTGCTGCATGAGGAGCCCCTGCGCCTGCTTGCAGAGCGTAACCTGGTCTTCGCTGGGGACGAGTTTGAGTGGCTGCGTCATCGCACCCTCACTTGGGAAGGCCCAGCACATGCTGGGCGATGACGTTGAGCTGAATCTCCGAGCTGCCGCCCTCGATGCTGTTGGCCCGCGCACGCAGCCACTCGCGGCCCGTGTCGAGGCCGGTCTGGTCAAAGGGTGCACCCTCCCAGCCCACCGCCTCGGGGCCGAGCAGCCGCATCGCCAGCTCATACCGGCGCTGCTTCAGGTCGGCACCATAGGCCTTCGTGATCGAGCTCTCGGGGCCGGGCGTCTTGCCAGACTCGGCTGTCTGCCGGATGCGCTCACGCACCAGCCCGAAGGCCCGCTCGTCCATCGCAATCCGGGCGATCGCATCCCGGCTCAGCGCGTCGAGCGGCTCGCCCTCCGCAACACCATACTGCTCCCGCGCCGAGGCCAGCAGCAGCGACTCTGCCTGCGCCATCTGACCGCCGATCGCATCGCCAATCATCGTCCGCTCAAAGCCGAGCAGCGCCTTGGCGATCGTCCAGCCCTCGTTCAGCTTGCCGACAAGGTTGCGGGCAGGAACCCGAACCTCGTCCATGAAGACCTCGCAGAAGGGCGATGAGCCGCTGATGAGGCTGATGGGCCGCGACGAGACGCCACGGCTCTGCAGGTCGATGAGCAAGAACGAGATGCCCTGCTGCTTCTTCGCCGAAGGATCGGTGCGGACGAGGCAGAAAATCCAGTCCGACTTGTCGGCATGCGAGGTCCAGATCTTCTGGCCGGTCACGACGAACTCGTCGCCCTCCTGCACCGCCTTCATCTGCAGCGCGGCGAGGTCCGAACCGGCGCCCGGCTCCGAGTAGCCCTGGCTCCACCGAATGCGATTGTCGACGATGGCCGGCAGGTGCTCCGCCTTCTGCTCCGCGTTGCCAAAATGCAGCAGCGTGGGTCCCAGCATCGTCAGCCCAAAGCCCACCGCAGCCGGCGGCATCGCGAGCCGAATGAGCTCCTGATCGAGAATCTGCGCCTCGTCCTTGCTCAGGCCGCCGCCGCCATACTCCTTGGGCCACATGGGCGCCGTGAAGCCGCGGCTGAGCATGCGCTCGAGCCAGACCGCCTCATCAGCCGTCGGCTTGCCCCGCCGTCCACCCCAGTAGCCGTCGAACCTTCCCATGCGGGTGCCACGCAGCCCGTGCGGGGCGTTGGCCTCAAGCCATCCACGCACCTCGGTGCGGAAGGCCTCCAGTGCTGCTGTCATGCGCGTCCTCTGCAGTGTCCCTGCCCCGACCGTTACTCGGCGGGGTGGTTGTCGTCGTAAAAGCCGGCATACCACTCGCGCAACTTCATGATGGGGCCGTCGCCATCGCAGAGCACGGGCACCTGTCGGAAACACTTGTTCTCCCAGATGGCCACATCCTCCTGGAAGCCCTTCGTGAGGTTGTCGACGTAGCGGCTGGCGAACCCCTTCGTCTTTTCCGCGTTGCCGCCCACAATCTTGATCATCACGCCGAAGCGCAGATCGAGGCTGTGCTCGTCCACCGGCACATGGGCGTTGAGCAGCCGCGTCTGCAGCACGCCCGCCATGTGCGACACCTGGAAGCCGGGGCCGTAGTAGGTCGCGGTGATCTCGAAACGGTCCTCGCCGCCGCCCACAGGGTAGGCCACGCCGCCGCTCCGCTGGATGGCCAGCAGGTCGGTGAACTCGTTGTCGAACTTGGTCACATGGGTGTTGTGCACGCGGGGGAAGTGGCCCTTGTCGACCACGTTCTCCAGGATCTCACGCGGGTGGGTCTTGATGTGCATCTTGCTGTGGCTCCAGGGGAGCCAGGCCTCGTCGCCCCAGACGTCGAGCGTCGGCACCTCCCACTCCGGCGGGCCGCCGAGCGGCGCATGCCAGAGGTAGATGCAGCCGTTCTTCTCCACCGTGTTCCAGGCGCGGGTGACGGCCTTGACGGGGATCTTCGGCGGGTCGGTCTTGGCGTAGGGGATGGCCACGCACTTGCCGCCGAGGTTGAACTTCCAGGCGTGGAAGGGGCACTCGATGGTGTCGCCGACGACCCTGCCGCCGGCACCCAGATGGGCACCCAGGTGGGGGCAGTAGGCGTCGAGTATGGCGACCGTGCCCGACTCGCCGCGGAAGGCGACAAGTTCGGTGCCGAAGTACTTCATCTTCAGCACGCCAGCGACCGGCAGCTCGTCGGAGAAGGCTACGACGAACCAGCCCTTGGGATACCCAACAAAGGGGTTCTTCTTCGACGAACTGCGCTTTGCCATGGTCTAGACTCCGCGGAAGGTGATCGGCATGGTCTTGATGCCGTTGATGAAGTTGGAGCGCAGCTTGCGCACCTCGCCGGCCAGCTCGATGTCGTCCATGCGGGCGATGAGCTGCTCAAAGAGGATGCGCATCTCGAGCCGTGCAAGGCTGGCGCCCATGCAGAAGTGCTCGCCCACGCCGAAGGCAAGGTGCGGGTTGGGGTTACGCGTGATGTCGAACTTGAAGGGGTCGGTGAAGACATCTTCGTCGCGGTTGGCCGAGCAGTAGAAGATGACGACCTTGTCGTTCTCCTTCATCGGCACGCCGCGCACCTCGAGGTCGCGCGTGACCGTGCGGCGGAAGTGGTTGACCGGGGTCACCCAGCGGAGGGTCTCCTCGACGGCCTGCGAGATGAGCTCCGGGTTGGCGCGCATGAGCGCCATCTGGTCGGGGTTCTCGAGCAGCGCCAGCATGCCGCCCGAGAGGGCGTTGCGGGTCGTCTCGTTGCCGGCCACCGAGAGCAGCAGGAAGAAGGCGTCGAACTCCATCTCCGACAGCTTCTCGCCGTCGATCTCCGAGTTGATCAGCACGCTGATGAGGTCGGTGCCATCCTTGTCGAGGCGGTCCTCGGCGAGCGAGTTGGCATACATCCAGATCTCCATCGCCGACTGGCGGGCATCCTCGATCGAGGTCTGGAACTCCGGGTCGTCGAAGCCGATGAGCTGGTTCGACCAGTCGAAGATCTTCTGGCGGTCTTCACGCGGTACGCCGAGAAGCTCGGCGATGACGCGGAGCGGGAGCTCGGCGGCGATGTCGCGCACGAAGTCGCAGGCGCCCGTGCCCTTAGCGATGACCTCGTTGAGGATCTCATCGACCTCGGCGCGGATCTTCGGCTCCATGAGCTGCACGATGCGCGGGGTGAAGCCGCGGGCC
>JBIIFW010000128.1:0-7076 GCA_044236985.1 Bradymonadia bacterium
TGCCATGAGGGCAGCATCGTCGAGCGCCTCGGCGCCGAGGTAGAGCGTGAGCGCCGCTTTACGGGGCGAGAAGCCAACCTTGAACCAGTCGAGCGCGCGGCCGCTCTCGTAGACCAGATGGGTCTCGCCGAAGCCGACGATCGCGGCGCCCCACATGCGTGGCTCTGCGCCCGTTGCCAGCTGCATGAGCTGCGCGAGACGCTCGCACTCCGAGCGGCGGGGCTCATCCAGAGAGAGGAAGAAATCTGCCGCTGTCTGCGCGGTGGCCTGGGTCTTGTTCGTGGCCACGGCTACCTGCCGAGGTAGTCGAGGTAGAGCGCCTCGCGCTCTTCAAAGCTGAGATCGGTGCGTGCGCCAAGCGCCCGCTCGCGGGCGATCCGGGCCTCAGCGAGGGTGGCGGTGGCTGCTGCAGAGATGTTGAGCGACTCGACGAAGCCGACCGTCGGCACTGTGAAGGCGCCGTCGGCGGCTGCGCGGAAGGCGGGGCTCAGACCGGCATGTTCGGCGCCAAAGACGAGGGCAACCTTACGGTCGAAGCGGACCTGCGACAGCGGGACGGCGTTGCGGACGTCGGCGACCCAGATGGCGTGGCCGCTGGCACGGAGCGAGGCGATCGCCTCTTCGGCCTGCTGCCAGATGTGCATGTTGAGCCACTTTTCGGCCCCGCGCGAGACGGCGCGCGGGTTGCTCTTCTTGGCGAAGGCCGGGTTGACGACGTGGCAATCGAGGAAGCCGAAGGCCTCGACGCTGCGATAGACGGCGGCCTGGTTGCCGGGGTCGTAGAGAGAGTCGAGAACGACGGCGACTCCGCGCATGCGCCGGTCGACCACCTCACGGATGCGGGCCTGGCGCGCTGCCGTGAGGGTCGAATCGGGGGCGGTTTGGGGCTCGTCGAGGTGGGAATCGGTCAAGGTCGAGGCTCGCTGCGGGGTGCGCCGGCGGGTTTGACCCCTCGGGCGTGCGGTGGTAGCAGCCTGCCGCCCGTTCAGCCTCGTTTTGAGGGTGATTGGGGGCTCGGCGCCGCGGCGCCTTCCCTGCAGCAGTTTGGTTGGTCATGCAAGGTTTGGAACTGATTCTTGGAGTTGCCCTCCTCGTGGTGGGCTATCTGTGGTTCTCGGCGCGCGGCGATGCCGCCGCGTGGAAGGCGCAAGCCGAGGCGAAGGCACCCGCGAAGGCGGCTGCTCCTGCGCCCGTGGCGAAGGCTGAGGCAAAGGCGCCGAAGGAGCCGAAGCAGACCGACGAACTGGCAGAAGCGCGCAAGCAGATGGAGTCGCTCCGCAAGCAGATGGCTGCCAAAGAGAACGAGGCCAAGGAGGCCCGTGAGTCGCTCAAGGGAGCTAAAGAGAAGGCCCACCAGAGCACCAAGCAGGCCGAAGGCCTGGCGAAGACTGTGCGCGAGCTCCACGAGAAGATCGCGTCGGCCGGGCCGGTCGACAAGCTCCTGGCTCAGAACGCCGAACTCAAGCAGCTCCTCAAGGAGGCCCAGTCGCGTGCCTCTGGTTCCGCGGAGCCCAAGATCGTCGAGAAGATCGTTGAGAAGATCGTGACCCTGAGCGACTCCGAAGCGGTGGCGCAGATTCAGGAGGCGCACCAGCGCGAGATCGCAGACCTTCGCAAGGCGGCCGACGGCCGTCGCACCGGTGAGGCCGGCCTGCGCGAAGAGCGTGAGCGGGTGAAGACCGAGCTCGAGGGGCTCCGCAAGAAGCTCACCAAGTCGCTCAACGATGTGGACCGGGAGCGTCGCCGCGCCGACCACAACGACAAGGCCTATCTCATCATGAAGAACCAGCTGGAGGCCGCGCTCGACCGTGCTGCCCATGTGGATCTGAGCCTCCGCCGCCCCGACGCCCTCTACCCGGGCGAAGTGGTCGCGCCGCGCCCCAAGCGTGAGCGTCCCGCCACCGAGGCCGTTGCTCCCGCCGAGATCGCAGCGCCCGCTGCTGTAGATGCTGCTCCCGCTGCAATCGAGGCCGCCGTTGAGGCTGAGGCCCCCGCTGAGGCTGAGGCCCCCTCTGCAATCGAGGCCGCCGTTGAGGCTGAGGCCCCCGCTGCCATCGAGGTCGCCGTTGAGGCTGAGGCCCCCGCTGCCATCGAGGCCGCCGCTGCCGCTGAGGCGCCCGCTGCCATCGAGGCCGCCGCTGCCGCTGAGGCGCCCGCTGCCATCGAGGCCGCCGATGAGGCTGAGGCCGCCGTTGAGGCTGAGGCTCCCGCTGCCATCGAGGCCGCCGCTGAGGAGGCCGTTGCTGAGGCGATTGCCGAGGCTGCTGCACCCGCTGGGGAAGAGGCTCCCGCCGCTGAGGAGGCCGCCGCTGATGCGATTGCCGAAGCTGCTGCTCCCGCTGAGGAAGAGGCAGCTCCTGCCGCGGAAGAGGACGACGAGGAGGTTGCTGACCTCTCGGACGACCTCGCCGATGATGAAGAGGAGGCCGCTCCCACCGACGACGGTGGCACCAAGACCTTCATGATGACCGGACTCGACCTTGATGCGGCCATCGCCGCCGCCGAGTCGAAGAAGTCCTAGCGCCAGTCAGCCGGGACGAGCTGCGCGAGCAGCGGCGTCCTGGCGGCCCGCTCCCCTGCCAGCGCCACGGCGCCGGCAAGGTCGCCCGCGTCGATGCGGTCGGCCAACGCCTCGAGCGCCGCAAGGTGCTCCTTGGTGCGTGCAACGGCGTAGCCCACGGTGGTCTGCATCTTGATGATGAAGGCCCAGTCGGAGGCCTGCGCGAGTATGAGTTCGCGGCAGAGCTGTTCGAGTGCCGGCTGCCATGCTGCGCTCTCTGCGTGCGCCGATACAGCAGCGGCGACCCGCTCCTCGGCGGCATGAAGCGCAGGGTAGATCCAGGCGTTGCCCTCGTTGAGCCAGACCGAGAAGTAGCCCGCCTCGCCCCAGCTTGAGTCTGCCGGTTCTGCGACCTGCTGCACGGGGTTACCGGCGAGGTAGTCGGACGGGGTCGTTGCGGAGAAGGTGCCGTTGCGAGCGATCTCGCGAAGGACGGCATCGAGGAAGAGCGGCCCCTCGAACCACCAGTGGCCGAAGAGCTCGGCGTCGTAGGGCGTGGTCACGACGGGGCGCACCGTAGAGCGCTGCGCGGCCCAGGCAATCTGGGTGGCGCGGGCTGCGACGAAGTGACGAGCGTGCTCGGCGACCGCGACCATCGCGGCCTGCGGATCGTAGGCCTCTTTGTCGGCCTCGGTGCGCGAGGTGATGCGGTGATACTTGAGCCCCGTGTTCACCCGGATGCCGTCGGGGTGGATGAAGGGGGCCACCTCTTCGAGCGGTCGGTCGAAGCCAACGTCGCGGTAGTATTCGCGGTAGCGGAGGTCGCCGGGGTAGCCCTCGTGCGAAGACCAGACCTGGCTCGACGACTCGGGGTCGCGGCCGAAGAAGGCGACGCCGCCCGGCGAGAGCAGAGGTGCAACGAGCCCGCTCAGCGGCCGGTCGGAGGCATACTCGATGGCGTGGCTATCGACAAAAGAGAAGCGCACGCCGGCTTCTGCGAGGAGGCTGTCCACACCCGCCGTGTAAGCGCATTCGCCCATCCACATGCCGGCGGAGGCGAAGCCGCAGCGCGCCTCGAAGGAGCGTGCAGCGGTGCGAATCTGGCCGCGCCGGCTGCCGTCGCGGAGCATGAGCGGCAAGAAGCCATGCGTGCCAACGCAGGTGATGAGCTCGATGCGCCGGCTCAGGTGAAGCCTGATGAAACAGCCTACGAGGTCGCGCTGCAGCCCGTTCAGGTAGAGGTCTCGGAGCCGGATGAGGCGGGTGAGGTAGAAGCGGGCCACGGGGCCGAAGTCGGCATCTCCGTCGGTCCGTGTGACCTCTTGCGTCGCGAGCTGGATGAGGCGGGCAAGGTGGCCTTCGAAGCGGTCGCGAAGGAGCGCATCGTCGAGCATGCCGATGAGCGGCTGGGAGAGCGAGAGGGTGATGCGGCCCGCAACGCCATCGCGGTCGAGCCCTTGGAGGATTTCGACCAGCGGCAGGTAGGTCTCGAGAATGGCTTCGAAGAGCCAGTTCTCCTCGAGGTGGTAGGGGTTCTCGGGATGGCGGACGAAGGGAAGGTGGGCGTGGAGAACAATCTGGAGCGAGCCGTTCATGGGCGCCTCCAGCTGTTGCCGGGACTCGTGGTGCTGGCGGTTGTCCGGGCCGAGCGCGAGACTGCGTGAATGTGCGAGCCGGCGTTGCTGCGCGGAGGCAGGTAGGGGAGCGCTCCACCCGTGCGGGCAGGGAGCGCGGGCAGGGCGCTTCCGTCGGCGCGGCCCCAGACCACCATGCTACGCTGCGGCCGATCGGCAGGGAGGTGGAGGGGGGCGGAGTGAAGCGGCGCCTCGCCCGTTACCGTGAGCGTTGCGACGACCGCGTGAACGGACTCGGGAAGGTCGAAGAAGGCCCCCTGCTCCGCCGGGCCGACAGCCAACTCCAGCAGTGTGTCGCCACCGGTTGTGGCGAGGCGGAGCTGTCCTGCGACGGCGACCGTCCAGTAGGCGTAGAGCCGATGAGGATCGACCGGGAGGAGCCGAAGCGCGGGCACGGATGCTGAGGGCTGCATGAACCGACTGCCTTGCTGAATGGACTAGGAACCAGCGTGTTCTGCGAGCGCTAACAGATTCGGCGCTTCGTTGGGAACGAGAAGCGGCCTGGCCGGTGGCTCCTCTCCAAGTTCGATCGCCAACAGCTCCTCGTCGGGCTCGCGCGGCTCGCCGGCATGAGGCTGAGGCGGCGTGTAGTGGCGCTTGGCGAGCCGCTGCGCCGCAACCTCGACATCTGTGAGCGCGACAAAGCCGGAGGCCGCAGGGTCTGCGGTCATCGGCGATAGCATTTCTGCCTTCTTGATCTTGCCCATCGCCACACGGACGATGCTGTGCGGGTCGACCGTGGTGCCCAAGAGCGCGGCGATGGTCTCGGTCGGCTTGAGCGTGTCTTCCATGATGCGCTGGGTGATGCGTAGGATGGGGCGGTCGGGAGCAAGTCCGAGCAGCGGCGCGAGCTCGCCGGCGCGAACCACTTCGGCCCGCGTTACGACGAGCTGGATCGGCAGCGACTTGGTCAGCTTCTTGCGCGGAACGACGACCTCCGCGTTGGCTGCGTAGATGGCCGCCACGCGGTCGCGCAGGGCCTCGAAGGTGAGCCCGGGCTCGGCGAGGATGGAGGCGGGTACCGCAGCAACCAGCTCCATCCCATCGATCCAGCGTCCGACCGCGATCGGCCGGCTCGGCAGACGGGCTGCCTCGAAGAAGGAGAAGCCCTCGGGCGCAAAGCCGTTGAGGCTCTCGAGCAGCTGCGCGGGCGTGAGCGGCTCAGCAAAGGCGATGTCGGCATACTCCGCGACGGAGCGCAGCCCCATGCCGAGACCTGCGCCGAAGGAGATGACCGGGCGGGGGCTGAAGCCCTCCGAGAAGTAGACCGTAAGGCCGGCGCGACGGGCAATGCGGGGCAGCATGGTCGAGATATCGACCTGGCCCTGCAGTGCCATGGAGCCGAGCTTGGAGAAGCGGACGCGGAACTGCTGCGGCTCGCCCTGGCCGAAGTCGTGGGGCTTGAGCCCGCGCTTGATGCGGGCCTGTGCGGTCACGCGGGCGCTTGCCTCGGTGAAGGCCGGGGTGGGTTCGAGCGCGCCGAGGCGGGTGAGGGCGTCGACCCGGTCGTCGCGCATCTGCTTCATGTCGCAGGCGATTCCGCAATTGTAGCAGATGAGTTTGCGCTGGTCGGCCAGTGCGTCAGCCACGTTGGTGTGGTGCACCTTGGCGCGGAAGGGCTTGCCGCAGGGCGGGCTGAGCCGGTTGACCATCGACTTCCGGTACTCCTTGAGCAGGAAGCCATCCTCGAGGCCCACATCGATGTGGTCCCAGGGCAGGTGCGCATCGGTGGGAAGCGTTGCGAGGAAGAGTCCACGCTCGATGCCGTGCTGCGCCTCCCACTGCGTGAGGGCCTCCTGCCAGGCTGTCCAGTTGAGGTGCTCGTCCCAGCCGTCGAAGCGGGCGCCGAGCCGCCAGGCGAGCTCTAGCAGGTCGCCCGTGCGGTAGTCGCCGCGCGAGAGGATACCCTCGATGTGGCTGCCGCGGTGCTCGTGTTTGCGGACGTAGACGTTGGCGCGGCGGGCGCCGTCGAAGACCAGCCGCTGCTTGCGGCTGATCTCATCCATGCTGTCCATCGCACACCACTGGAAGGGGGTGTGAGGCTTGGGCACATGGCTGGAGATGGCGACGGTGATGTTGATGGCGCGCTGGTAGCGGCGGCCGATCTCGTAGGCCTGTCGGCCCATGTCGACGATGCCGAGCAGATCCTCGTCGGTCTCCGTCGGAAGACCGATCATGAAGTAGAGTTTGATGCGCTGCCAGCCCTTGGAGAAGACCCGGTGGCAGGTGGTGAAGATGTCTTCTTCGCTGATGTTCTTGTTGATGACATCGCGCATGCGCTGCGTGCCCGCTTCGGGCGCGAAGGTAAGGCCGGTGGCCTTCACGCTGGCGATGTCGTCGAGGAGCTCGTCGGAGAGGCCGTAGGCGCGCAGCGAGGAGATACCGAGCGACACCTTCATGGGGCGGAGCTTCTCCATGATGCGTTTGATGAGGGGCGCGACGCAGGAGTAGTCGGCGGTCGAGAGCGAGGTGATGGCGGCCTCATCGTAGCCGCCCTTCTGGATGGCGGAGACGAGGGTCTCGACGACCTCTTCGGGGTCGCGTTCGCGGACGGGCCGGTAGATCATGCCGGCCTGGCAGAAGCGGCAGCCCTCGGTGCAGCCACGCGCAATCTCAACGGCCATGCGGTCGAAGATGGCCTCTGCGACGGGCACGGGCGAGTCGTCGGGGAAGCGGTAGCGGGAGATGTCGTCGAGGAAGGCGCGCTGCACGCGGGCCGGCACCTCGGGGTGGGTCGGCGCGCTCACATACATGAGGCCGGAGCGTTCGCAGATGTCGCGGGTGTAGAGCTCGGGGCAGTACACGCCGCCCTCCTTGGCGACCTCGATGAGCATCTCGCGGCGCGAGAGCCGACCCTCGCGCTTCATCTGGCCGATGGCACGCAACAGCTGCGGCAGCCGCTCCTCGCCGTCACCAATCAGGATGATGTCGAGGAAGGGGGC
>JBIIFW010000130.1:0-6996 GCA_044236985.1 Bradymonadia bacterium
GCATGGTCGTCGAGCTTCGGCGCGACGCCAACGCTCAGGTCATCCTCAACCAGCTCTTCAAGAAGACGGCGCTCGAGACCACCTTCAGCATCAACAACCTGGCCATCGTTGCCGGCCAGCCGCGCGTGCTCCCGCTCAAGGACATCCTCGTCCACTTCATCGACTTCCGACGCGATGTCGTCACCCGCCGCTCCCTGTTCGAGCTCGCCCAGGCGGAGCGTCGCCTCCACATCCTGCGCGGCCTCCGCAAGGCCGTCGAGATGCTCGACGAGGTCATCAAGACCATCCGCGCGAGCGCCGACCCCGAGAGCGCCGGCCAGAACCTCATGGCCCTGCTCGACTGCGACAAGCTGCAGGCCGACGCCATCCTCGAGCTCCGTCTCCAGCGCCTCACCGGCCTTGAGATCCACAAGCTCGAAGAGGAGATCAACAACCTCGACCAGATTGTGGCCCGCCTCAAGCTCATCCTTGGCGGCGAACAAGAGCTCCTCTCCGTGATCCGCGGCGAGCTCGTTGCCATCCTCGACAACAACCAGGAGGGGCGCCGCACCAAGATCATCCCCTTCTCGGGCGAGTTCTCCATCGAGGACTTCATCGCCAACGAAGACGAGGTGCTCACCCTCACCCACACCGGCTACATCAAGCGCACCAACATCGCCGAGTACCGCACGCAGAAGCGGGGCGGCAAGGGGCTCAAGGGCATGGAGACCAAGCAGGAGGACTTCATCGAGGATGTCTGGGTCACCACGACCCACTCCTCGCTGCTCGTCTTCGGCACCTCCGGCTGGTGCTACCCGCTCAAGGTCTGGGAGATCCCGGCCGGCGGCCGCACCACGCGCGGCAAGCCCATCGTCAACATGGTGCCGCTCAAGCCCGGTGAGAAGGTGGCCGCAGTTGTCCCCTTCCGCGACTTCGACCACGGCAAGTTCATCATGACCGGCACCCTCGGCGGTCAGATCAAGAAGACCCGGCTCAGCGCCTACCAGAACATCCATTCCGGTGGCCTCATCGGCGTCGCCATCCGCGAAGACGACCAGCTCATCACCGCCCGCCTCTGCGAGCCGGGTGACCACATCTTCCTCGCCTCCTCGTCGGGCCAGTCGGTCCGCTTCAGCGAGGCGCGGGTCCGTGGCACGGGCCGTAACACCAGCGGCGTCATCGGCATGAAGTTCCGCGAAGACGACGAGCTGGTCTCCCTGCTCGTCATCCCCCGCGCCGACGTCATCGCCACAGGCGGCATCATCGAGGAGAGCGGCGCAGACGACGACGCGGCAGAAGAGACCGCAATCGTCGAAGAGGAGACCGTCCTCGAGGAGGCCGGCGACGAGCTCGCGGGCGGCGAAGAGTCGGGCGACGAGTACAGCAAGACGACCTCGCTCCCCACCATCCTCTCGGTCACCGAGAGCGGCTTCGGCAAGCGGTCGCCGCTCAGCATCTACCGCACCCAGGGACGGGGCGGAAAGGGCATCCGGACCATCGATACCGGCACGCGCAACGGCAAGCTCATCGGCTGCCGCCTCGTCGCCTCAGACGAGCAGCTCATCCTCATCACCGATGGCGGGCAGATGATCCGCTCCCCCATCTCCGACATCAACGTCTCGGGCCGCGCCGCCAAGGGCGTCAAGCTCATCTCGCTCGACAAGAAGGAGAAGCTGGTCAGCCTCGCCGTCTTCGCCGAGCGCGAGTCCGATGAGACCGACGCGCCGGCCGACGAAGAGACCCAGACGGGCGCAGACCTTCCAGCCATCACGCCGGACGTCGCACCGGATTCCGACGAGGGAGAGGCGTGAATCGTTCCCGCTCTGAAGCACTCTTCGAGGAGGCCAAAGGGCTCATCCCCGGTGGCGTGAACAGCCCTGTCCGCGCCTTCCGTGGCGTGGGCGGGACACCCGTCTTCGTGCGCCGCGCCTACGGTCCCTACATCGAAGACGAGGATGGCAACCGCTACCTCGACTTCATCGGCTCGTGGGGTCCGATGATCTTGGGGCACGCGCGGCCTGAGGTACTCGAGGCCATCCAGCAGACCGCCGCAGACGGCACCTCCTTCGGCTGCCCGACAGCGCGCGAATCCGACATGGCCCGCCTCATCCGCGAGCTCGTTCCCTCCATGGAGCTGGTCCGCATGGTCAGCTCAGGCACCGAGGCCACCCTCTCGGCCATTCGCCTCGCCCGCGGCTTCACGGGACGCCCCAAGCTGCTCAAGTTCTCCGGCAACTACCACGGCCACGGCGACAGCCTGCTCGTCGATGCCGGCTCCGGCGTCGCAACGCTCGGCATCCCCGCCACACCTGGCGTGCTCCCCGAGGTCGCGCAGCAGACCCTCACCCTACCCTTCAACGACCTCGATGCAACGCGAGCGCTCTTCGCGCGCTTGGGCAGCGAACTGGCCGCGGTCATCGTCGAGCCAGTCGCCGGAAACATGGGCTGCATCCTGCCGCAGCCCGGCTTCCTCGAAGGGCTCCGCGCCCTCTGCACGGAGCACGGCACCGTCCTCATCTTCGACGAGGTGATGACCGGCTTCCGCGTCGCACTCGGCGGCGCCCAAGCCCACTATGGCGTCAGCCCCGACCTCACGACGCTCGGGAAGATCGTCGGTGGCGGACTTCCCGCTGCAGCCTACGGCGGTCGCGCCGATATCATGGCTCGGATCGCACCCTCCGGGGACATCTACCAGGCCGGCACGCTGAGCGGGAACCCGCTGGCCATGGCGGCCGGTATCACCACGTTAGAGCTGCTGAAGAGCATGCCCAGCCTCTACGCCGACCTGTCGCGCCGGAGCGCTCGCCTTGCCTCGGGGCTGGTCGAGCGGGCCCACGCGGCCGGCCTGCCTGCCACCGCGCAGTCGGTGGGCGGCATGTTCTCGCTCTTCTTCACCAACGAGCCCGTCACCGACTACGCCTCAGCAAAGCGGGGCGACGCCGCGCTTTTCGGCCGCTTCTTCCACCAGATGCTGGACCGGGGCTTCTACCTCGCTCCGAGCGCCTTCGAGGCGGCCTTCATCGGCTCACAGCACAGCGACGAGCTGGTCGAAGAGACGCTCGCCGCCGCCGCCGCCGCCTTCACGGCTTTGCGTTGACGCTCCCTGCCTCCTCTGGTAGCCGCGCAGCGCGCTCGGGAACCCGATTGGGCCCGCGCTGAATGGACCCTCAATCACCCCAGACGACCCCTCCTCCGCCGGAGCAATCCGCGAGCCAGAAGGCCCAACTTCGCCGGCTCGCGGCCCGCGCAACGGCAATCGGCATTCAGTTCTCCGTCTCCATCGGCCTCGGCTGGTGGCTCGGTCACTGGGCCGAGCAGCGGTGGGACTTCGCCCCTTGGGGCGGTCTGGTGGGACTCCTCTTCGGCGCAGCGGCGGCCTTCCGCGACCTCTACCTGCTCGCAAAACTCTCCACCCAAGCCAACGCCGATGAACGACAGACTCCTCCAGAAGGTTGAGCGCACAGCGCTCATCCTCGCCGCCCTCGGGGTGGTGGGCTGGTGGTACTGGGGCTCGGCGATGGACTCCGTCGCCGCGGGCGCAGGCGGACTGCTCGGGTTGGGCAACTTCCGCGCCCTCCGCCACCTCATGGGCAACGTCTTTCTCGCCAAGGAGGGCGGCGACAGCCGGCCCTGGGCCCTGCTGCTCGGCCTCAAATTCGGCGCCTTCGCGTTGATTCTCTTTTTACTTATCGCCGTTCTCCATCTAAACGCGATTGCGCTCGTAACCGGGCTCACCGCCGTCGTTGCTGCCGGCCTCTTCATCTCCCTTCAATCCGCCGCTGCGGCCCCTGCCCCCAAAGAGCAGCCCGCAGCCCCTGCAAATGAGCGTGTCGGATGAATCTCCTCGCGTCCGATTTTACCTGGTTCAATCTCAGTCGCGGCTACAACGATCTCCAAGAGAGCATCGGCGACGGACTCGGCTACACCTACATCGAGGGTGAGCCGGTCGCGCACATCACCCATCTCACGCTGGTGCTGTTCGCCACCCTGCTGATCCTTGGTATCGGCATGGCGGCCCGCTCCCGCTGGGCGAGCGCCGACGGCGGTGTCATCCCCGACGGGAAGTTCACGATCGGAAACGTGATGGAGAGCCTCCTCGACACCGTGCTGACCATGTCTGAGCAGGTCTTCGGGACGCGGGCGCGGGCCATCCGCTTCCTGCCCATCATCGGCACCTGCGCGCTCTACATCCTCTTCAACAACCTCCTCGGCCTGGTGCCCGGCTTCGCCCCCGCGACCGACAACCTCAACATCACCGTCGGCCCCGCCATGGTCATCTTCTTCGCGACCCACTTCTACGGGCTCAAAGAGAACGGGATCCACCACCTCACCCACTTCCTCGGACCGAAGATCGGCGGCGTGCCCTGGCTTGCTCCGATCATGCTCCCCATCGAGCTGATCTCCCACCTTGCGCGGCCGCTCTCGCTATCGCTCCGTCTGATGGGCAACATGACGGGCGACCACAAGGTGCTCGCCATCTTCCTTGGCCTTGCCTACTTCACCGTCCCCTTTGTCATCCTCGGAACGCTCGTCTGCATCGTGCAGACGCTGGTCTTCTGCCTGCTCTCGATGGTCTACATCTCGTTGGCGATTGAACATTCCGAAGAAGCCCACTAGAGGGCGCGCGGGCGGTCTTCCGTCTGCCCCACCAACCCTGTTTCTAAGCCGGGCCTCGGCCCAAAGTAACCCTTGAGAGGAGTTCCTCCTATGAGCCGCAAGTCGTTCCTGGTCACCGCCTCCTTCCTCGCCACCACCTTCCTCGCGTCGGCTGCCAACGCTGAGCAGCTCACGGGTGCCGCTGGTGCCACCGCGCTCGTCGGCGCCGGCCTCGCCATCGGTATCGCCGCCGTTGGTGGTGCGCTCGGTCAGGGTCGCGCTGCGACCGCCGCGCTCGAGGGTATCGCTCGTAATCCCAGCGCTGCCGACAAGCTCTTCACGCCGATGATCCTCGGCCTGGCGCTTATCGAGTCGCTCGTGATCTACGCGCTCGTCATCGCCTTCATGATCCTCGGCAAGGTCGGCTAGTCCGTTCGGCGCGAGGCCATCGCTCGCGCCACCTCTGCCGCTACCATCAGACTGGCCGCCGATCCTTCACCGCGGCCGGAGATGTCGTAGGCCGTTCCATGGTCCACGCTGGTCCGCACGATGTGCAGACCGAGCGTGATGTTGGCCGCAGCTCCAAAGCTGACCGCCTTCAGGGGCGCAAGCCCTTGGTCGTGGTACATCGCCAGCACCGCGTCGGCAGGCTGGCGGCCTGAGACCACGCGCGGAAACAGTGTGTCTGCGGCAAAGGGGCCCAAGACATCGATACCCTCCGCGCGCAACGTCGCGAGCGCGGGCCCGATCACCCGCTCCTCCTCGTCTCCCAGTTCGCCCGACTCGCCGGCGTGTGGGTTCAGACCGCAGACCGCGATGCGCGGCGACGCAATCCCGAAGTCGCGAACCAGGCCCTCATGCAGCGAGCGGCCAGCCGCAACCACGCGCTCCTCCGTTACCGCCTCAGCAACCGCGCGCAGCGGCAGGTGGGCCGTCACCAGTCCCACACGCAGCGTTGGGCCGGCCAGGAGCATCGTCACCGGGCCACAGGCCGCCCAGGCCTCAAGGCACTCGGTGTGGCCCGTCACAGGGAGCCCGCAGAGGCCCAGCAAGGCCTTGTGCCATGGCAGGGTCACAATCGCTGCGACCTCCCCCCGCAATGCGCTCTCTGTGGCCCGCTTGAGTGCCGCATGCTGGAGCGTCCCGAAGGCCGGGACTGCCCTGCCCCACGGGTAGTCACCGGCAAAGAGTGTTTCGGAGAGGGCGAGGCAGTCCACAACTGCCATCATCGAGGCGGGGACGGCCGTCGCACCAGCGGGCGATTCAACCCGAACCACGCCGTCGACAAGGTTGGAGACGCCCCGCGACCGCAGCGAGACCAAGGCAGCCTGCAGTGCCATCGCCGAGCCGAACACGACCAGCGGTCCCGCCTCGGAGAGCGCACGGTAGGACCGAAGCAGCAGCTCCGGGCCAAGCCCTGCGCCATCGCCCATCGTCAGGCCGAGCGGCTTGCTCATCGGCTAGTCAACCCGGCCGAGCTCGCGGATCTCGACGAAGACCTTCTTCCGTAGCTCCGCCACATAGAGTTTCTCTTCGGCCTCGATCTTCTCGCCACGCACGGCCATCCGCGCCCGGTCTCGCACCGTCTCGAGGTCATCGAAGGGCTTCTGCTCCATCGCCTCGAGGCGGATGAGGTGAATGCCGAACTGCGAGCGGACCGGGCCGGAAATCTCGGTGGGCTTGAGCCGCTGCGCAGCCGCCTCGTAGTTCGGATCGAGCGAGCCGATATCGAACCGGCCGACGCGACCGCCGGTCCGTGCCGTCGCATCCACATTCGTCTCGGCTGCGAGGCTCTCGAACGAAGCGCCTGCCTTCAGCCGCTGCTCCAGCGCCTCGATCGCTGCCTCCGCGGCAGCCACGTCGGGCGCCGGCGCGTCGGGCGGGAGCGAAACGAAGATGTGGCTGGTGGTCATCCAGGTCTCCACAAGCCCGGTCGGATAGAGGCGGTTGAGCATTGCATCCACCTCGCCGTCACTCACACCGATGCGTGGCAGCACCTCCGACTGGATGAGCCTCACGCGGAGCAGCTGCGCACGGACATAGTCGGCGAAATCTTCGAGGGTGATGCCCTGCTCGGTGAGCGCGGCACGGAAGGCCTCCTCTTCGAGCCGCATGCGCGTGCGCTGCTCGGCGATGTGCTGCTGCACCTCCGCCTCACCCACAGAAAGGCCGAGCCGCTTGGCCTGCTCGGCAAGTACCTGGTTGTCCACGAGGGTACCAAGCACCTCGCCGGCCACGGCGCTGCGACCCGCGGGCGTCTGCAGCCGTCGCCGGTCAACGGCCTCCATCTGAACGAAGAGGGGGAGGGTGCGGGCCACATCACTCTGGGTGACAATCTGGTTGCCCACCTTGGCGACGATCCTGTCGATGATGTCGGCGCGGGCCGCCACGGGCAACGCCAGGGTCACAAGCACTGTCAGA
>JBIIFW010000446.1:0-6978 GCA_044236985.1 Bradymonadia bacterium
ATGGCAACACGGTGGACGACGACAGCTGCGCAAACAGCTGCCTCTGCGGCGCGGGCTACCATGTGGAGGGCGGCCTCTGCACAAGCGACAGCCGCAGCTGCGTTGCGGCCAACGCCACTGCAGCCTTCGAGAGTTGGACCGGGGGCGCCTATGGCGCCTGCACGGCGACCGCCTGCGAGGCCACCTACCATGTGGAGGCGGACGCCTGCGCCAGCGACACGCTGAGCTGCTCCGTCGCCAATGCCACCACTGCATCGCAGAGCTGGACGGGCAGCGACTACACCGCCTGCGCGGCGACGGGCTGCGATGCGGGTTACAGCCTGCTCGAGGGGGCATGCGTGGCAGCCGGTTGTGGCAACAGCGCGGTAGAGGCCGGCGAGGGCTGCGACGACGGCAACACGGTGGCCACCGACGCTTGCACCACTACCTGCACGATTGCCACCTGCGGCGACGGCCTTGAGCAGGCGGGCGTGGATGGCTGCGATGACGGCAACACCGTGACCGAGGAGTGCGCCTACGGCGAGGCATCCTGCGCTGTCTGCAGCGCGACCTGCACCATCGTGGCGGGCGCGACCCACGGCTGCGGCGACGGCATCATCGATGCAACCGAGGGCTGCGACGATGGCAACACAGACAATGAGGACAGCTGCAGCAACACCTGCGCCTGCGGCACCGGCTTCCATCTTGAGGGTGGCCTCTGCACAAGCGACACGCGGAGCTGCCTGCTGGCCAACGGCACGGGTACCGAGCAGTGGACCGGCAGCTCCTACGGCGGCACATGCACCCTTGAGAGCTGCGACGACGGCTACCATGTGGCGGCCAACAGCTGCGCCACCGACGAGCTGAGCTGCACGCTCGCAAACGCGACCGCAGCAACCCGGAGCTGGGACAGCGACACAGAGCTCTACGGCAGCTGCACGGCGACCGCCTGCACCGCCTCCTATCATGTCGAGAGCGGCGCTTGCGCGGCCAATGTGCGGGTCTGCACGCTGGCCAACGGTACCGCCACCGAGAGCTGGACCGGCAGCGACTTTGGAACCTGCACGCCGGTGAGCTGCAACTCGGGCTATCATGTGGAGAGCGGCGCCTGCCTGAGCAACAGCCGCGACTGCTCGCTCAGCAACGCCACAGTGGCGGCTGAGACGTGGACGGGCAGCGCC
Organism: Bradymonadia bacterium; assembly: GCA_044236985.1. GTDB lineage: Bacteria > Myxococcota_A > Bradymonadia > REDH01 > REDH01 > CAIWGR01. Next base: position 1,161 of record JBIIFW010000446.1, read on the forward strand.
TATGGCGCCTGCACGGCGACGACCTGCGCGAGCGGCTACATCTTGAGTGCAGGTGCCTGCGGCCTGCAACCCATCATCGGCAACTCCTGCACGGCCAATGCCCAGTGCGCCACCGGCTTCTGTGCCACCGGCCCAGCGGGTACGGCCAACGACCGCTGCGCGCCTACCGGCATGAACTTTATCCCAGCCGGCACCTTCACGATGGGGTCGCCCTCCATCGAGGTGGGCCGCTTCACCAACGAAACGGAGCACAGCGTGACGCTCACGCGTAGCTTCTTCATGAATCTAACAGAGGTCACACAGGGGGAGTGGAAGGCGCTCTCCGGTGGCCTCAACCCCTCCTACTTCCAGTCCACGACCGGCACGACACAGAGCACGGCGAACGCCAACAATACAGGCCCCGCGGAGTATATGGACTGGTATGCGGCAGTCGCCTTTGCCAACGCCCGCTCCGCGGCAGAGGGTCTGGCCTCGTGCTACACGCTGACGGGCTGCACCGACGCAGCCATCGGCTGGAAAGACGGTGTCCATACTGGCTGCACGGGCGCCACCTTTGCCGGCCTTACCTGCACGGGTTACCGGCTTCCCACAGAGAGCGAGTGGCAGTATGCGGCGCGTGGCGGCATCGCTACGGCGACCTACCTGGGCAACTTGAGCGGCGGGGTGAATGATTGCACCACAGCACAGGCGAATCTGAACGGCATCGCCTGGTGGTGCGGGAACAGCGGAAGTCGCACGCAGGCGGTGGGCGGTAAAACGGCAAACAGCTTTGGCCTCTCCGACATGCTGGGCAACGTCTATGAGTGGTCGGGCGACTTTTACAACGCGACCTTCCCTGGCACGGTGACCGACCCGCTCGGCGCCACGACAGGCACCGACCGGGCGTATCTCGGTGGGTCCTACTCCAACTTCGCCCGCGACTCGCGGGCCGCGAATCGCCGCGGCGGCCCGCTGGGCAATCGCGGCGGCAACCTCGGCTTTCGCCTCTCTAGGACCGTAGCGCGGGGCTGCGCTGCGTTGCCGGCGAATGCGACCGCAGGCATCGAGGCGGCCAATGCGACCGGCTGGGGCACCTGCGAGGCTACGGCCTGCTCCGCCTCCTACCATCTGGAGGGCGGCGCCTGCCTGAGCGACACCCGGAGCTGCTCGCTCCCGAACGCCACATTGGCCACCCAGGCGTGGAACAGCGCCACCAGCGCCTATGGGAGCTGCACGGTGACGACCTGCGCCACCTCCTACCATCTGGAGTCGGGGGCCTGCGTGAGCGACACTCGGAGCTGCACGCTGGCAAACGCGACCGCAGCAACCCAGCTCTGGAACAGCGGCACCAGCGCCTATGGGAGCTGCACGGCGACGACCTGCGCTGCGACCTACCATGTGGAGGACGGCGCCTGTCTGAGCAACAATCGGAGCTGCACACCCCTGCCCGAGAATGCAACGGCCAGCACGGAGAGCTGGAACAGTGTCACGAGCAGCTACGGAACCTGCAACGCCACGGCCTGCGCTGCGACCTACCATGTGGAGGGCGGCGCCTGTCTGAGCGACACGCGTAGCTGCACCTCTCTGCCCGCCAACACGACGGCCGGTACGCAGAGCTGGACGGGGAGCGCCTACGCGAGCTGCATCGCGACGGCCTGCGCGAGCGGATACGAGGTCAACATGGGGGTATGCTCCTTGGGCCTATTCGTCGGCACCTCCTGCACCGCCAACACCGAGTGCGCCAGCGGTAACTGTGCCACCGGCCCGACAGGTACGGCCAACGACCGATGCGCGCCTACCGGCATGAACTACATCCCCGCCGGCACCTTCACGATGGGTTCACCCTCCACCGAGGTGGGCCGAGCGATCAACGAGACGCAGCACAGCGTGACGCTCACCCGAAGCTTCTTCATGGGGCAGACAGAGGTGACGCAGGGGCAGTGGAAGGCGATCTCCGGGGGTACAAACTCCTCCTTCTTCCAGTCCACCACCGGCACGGCACAAAGTACGGCGAACGCCAACAACAGCGGCCCTGCGGAGTACCTCGATTGGTATTCGGCAGTTGCCTTTGCCAACGCCAAGTCTGCGGCAGAGGGGCTCACCTCCTGCTACAGGCTCACGGGCTGCACCGACGCCGCCAACGGTTGGAAAGACGGCATCCACAGCGGTTGCACGGGTGCTACCTTCGCCGGCCTCACCTGTACGGGCTACCGGCTGCCCACCGAGAGCGAGTGGGAGTATGCAGCGCGTGGTGGCACAATCACGGCGACCTACCTGGGCAACCTGAGCGGGACTGTCACAAACTGCACCACAGCACAGGCCAATCTGGATGGCATCGCCTGGTGGTGCAGGAACGGTGGAAGTCGCACGCAGGCGGTGGGGGGCAAGACGGCGAACAGCTTTGGTCTCTCCGACATGCTGGGCAATGTCTGGGAGTGGACGGGCGACTGGAATGGCACCTACCCTGGCACGGTGACCGACCCGCTCGGCGTCACGACGGGCACCCGTCGGGTGTCTCGCGGCGCGTCATACTGGTACAACGCCAGCAATGCGCGGGCCGCGTTTCGCGTCGACGGTGCGCCAGGCGGCCGCACCGGCGACGTCGGCCTTCGCCTCGCCAAGACCGTCACGCGGGGCTGCGCTCTGTTGCCTGCGAATGCCACTGCCGCCGTAGAGGCGGCCAACGCCAGCGGTTGGGGCGCCTGCGAGGTTACGGCCTGCGCCACCTCCTACCATCTGGAGGGCGGCGCCTGCCTGAGCAACACCCGCACCTGCTCTCCCATGCCTGCCAACACGACGGCCGGCACCCAGAGCTGGAACAGCGCCACCAGCACCTATGGAAGCTGCACGGCGACGACCTGCGCCACCTCCTACCATGTGGAGGGCGGCGCCTGCCTGAGCGACACCCGCACCTGCTCTCCCATGCCTGCCAACACGACGGCCGGCACCCAGAGCTGGACTGGCAGCGCCTATGGAAGCTGCACGGCGACGACCTGTGCGAGCAGTTACAACGTTGTCGCTGGCGCCTGCATCGGTAGCCTCGGCGCAGCCTGCACGCTCAGCGCCCAGTGCGCCTCTGGCTTCTGCGCCACGGGACCGACAGGAACGGCCAACGACCGGTGCGCCCCCACCGGGATGAACTTTATCCCTGCCGGCGCCTTCATCATGGGTTCGTCCTCCACCGAGCGGGGTCGCGCTAGCGACGAGACGCGGCACACCGTAACCCTCTCGCGTAGCTTCTTCATGGGGCAGACAGAGGTGACGCAGGGGCAGTGGAAGGCGCTCTCCGGCGGCATCAACTCATCTTGCTTCCAGTCTACCAGCGGCACGTCCTGCACCACCACCAACGCCAACGACAGCGGTCCCGTCGAGAATCTGGACTGGTATGCCGCAGCCGCCTTGGCCAACGCCCGCTCTGCAGCAGAGGGGCTCACCTCCTGTTACACGCTCACAGGTTGCACCGACGCAGCAAACGGCTGGAAGGATGGCCTCCACAGCGGCTGTACGGGCGCCACCTTCGTTGGCCTCACCTGCACGGGCTACCGGCTGCCCACCGAGAGCGAGTGGGAGTATGCGGCGCGGGCCGGTACAACGAGTGCGACCTATGCGGGGAACCTAAGCCGCACCGTCACAAACTGCACCACGGCACAGTCCGCTCTGGACGGCATCGCCTGGTGGTGCAGGAACGCCGGCAGTCGCACGCAGGCGGTGGGAGGCAAGACGGCAAACAACTTTGGCCTCTCCGACATGCTCGGCAACGTCTGGGAATGGACGGGCGACTGGTACGTTGCCGCCTACCCTGGCACGGTGACAGACCCGCTCGGCGCCGCCCCTGGCGCCAACCGGGTGCTTCGCGGTGGGGCTTGGATCCACAACGCCAGCAACGTTCGCGCTGCGCGTCGCTACTATAGCAATACAACAAACTATCGCCTCAGGGAGCTCGGCTTTCGCCTCTCCAGGACCGTCACGCGCAGCTGCGCTGTGCTGCCTGCGAATGCGACTGCCGGCGTAGAGGCGGCCACCGCGACCGGCTGGCGTGGCTGCGAGGTCACGGCCTGCGCCACCTCCTACCATCTGGAGGGCGGCGCCTGCCTGAGCGACACCCGCACCTGCTCTCCCATGCCTGCCAACACGACGGCTGGCACCCAGAGCTGGAACAGCGCCACCAGCGCCTACGGAAGCTGCGCGGCGACGACCTGCGCCACCTCCTACCATCTGGAGGGCGGCGCCTGCCTGAGCGATACCCGGAGCTGCACACCCCTGCCCGCCAATGCAACGGCCAGTGCGCAGATATGGAACAGCGGCACGAGCAGCTACGGAGCCTGCAACGCCACGGTTTGCGCTGCGGCCTACCATGTGGAGGGCGGCGCCTGCCTGAGCAACACGCGTAGCTGCTCGTCTCTGCCCGCCAACACGACGGCCGGCACGCAGACCTGGACGGGGAGCGTCTACGCCAGCTGCATCGCATCGGCCTGCGCGAGCGGATACGAGGTCAATGTTGGGGTATGCTCCTCTGGCTCATTCGTAGGCACCTCCTGCACGCTCAACGCCGAGTGCGCCTCCGGTAACTGCGCTACCGGCCCGACGGGTACGGCCAACGACCGGTGCGCGCCTATCGGCATGAACTACATCCCCGCCGGTACCTTCACCATGGGTTCGGCCTCAACCGAGGTGGGCCGCTACACGGACGAAACGCAGCATAGCGTGACCATCTCTCGTCGCTTCTTCATGGGTCAGACAGAGGTGACGCAGGGGCAGTGGAAGGCGCTGAGCGGCGGCACCAACCCGTCTTACTTCCAGTCCACCACCGGTACGGCGCAGACCACCACCAACGCCAACGACAGCGGCCCCGCGGAGTACCTGGATTGGTACGCAGCCCTGGCTTTTGCCAACGCCAAGTCCGCGGCAGAGGGGCACACCTCCTGCTACACGCTCACGGGTTGCACCGACGCGGCCAACGGCTGGAAGGATGGCATCCACAGCGGTTGCACGGGCGCCACCTTCGCCGGCCCAGCCTGCACGGGCTTCCGGCTGCCCACCGAGAGCGAGTGGGAGTATGCGGCGCGGGGCGGCACCATCACGGCCACCTATCTCGGGAACCTGAGCGGTACGACGACCAATTGCACGACAGCGCAGCCCTATCTGGACAGCATTGACTGGTGGTGCATCAACAGCGGAAATCGTTCGCGCACGGTTGGCGGCAAAACTGCAAACAGCTTTGGCCTCTTCGACATGCTGGGCAATGTGTGGGAGTGGACGGGCGACTGGTACAATATAACCTATCCTGGCACGGTGACCGACCCGCTCGGCGCAGCGTCGGGCGCCAACCGGGTGTTTCGCGGTGGGTCGTGGTCCAACCCCTCCCGCTACGCGCGTGCCGCGGGTCGGTACTCCGGCGCGCCGAGCATTCGCTACGGCAACCTTGGCCTTCGCCTCGCGCGGACCGTGCCGTAGAGGGGGCGCCACTCGCTCCACACACACCTGTTCGCCCCCAAGATGCTCTCGCAGGTCATTATGGGGGCAATCGGCCGAGCCTGTGAACGCAGGGTCGCATCGATGCGAGAGCTTCGATGAGCCGTCGCCTCAGCGGAGGCTGTCGAGGAGCTGCTGGGTGCGGGCGACGGCGGTGGCGCGGGCGGTGTGGAGCGTAGCCGGGCAGGGGGAGCGAGCGCAGCGAGCGGGCGGGAGTCCGGGGAGGTCGGCGGTGGCGCGAGCGTCCCTTCGGTCTTCATCGTGAGCAGTTCGGTCAGGCCCGGTAGACCTCGGTCGAGGCCTGACTCGGTGCGCCAGGTGGTGTGTTGCTCTCTGCGGCTGCGAGCATGTGCATGATCAGGCGAAC
>JBIIFW010000131.1:0-6940 GCA_044236985.1 Bradymonadia bacterium
CCTCTGCACCACGCTCGCAGACCGTATCCTCGCCTTCGACGACAGCTCCGGCCTTCTCACCGGCGAGGCTGGTCTCGCACTCCACGAGATTCACCGGCTCTTGATGCCCCGCGGATGGTTCGCCCCCGTCACGCCTGGCACCCAGTTCGTCACGCTCGGCGGCATGGTGGCATCCGATATCCACGGCAAGAACCACCACAAGGCGGGCTGCTTCGGCGACCATGTGACCAGCCTTCGCATGCGACTTGCAAGCGGTGAGGTGGTGACCTGCGGCCCCGACGAGCGAGCCGACCTCTTCTGGGCCACCGTCGGCGGCATGGGGCTGACAGGCCACATCCTCGAGGTGACCTTCCGCATGGTCCGAATCCCCTCGCCCTGGATCTACCAAGAGAGCCGGCGCGTGCCCGATATCGAGTCCTTCATCGCAGCGCTCAAGGAGTCGGGGCCGGACTGGCCCATGACGATGGGCTGGATTGACTGCGTCTCGGGCGGCAGCGCACTTGGCCGCGGCATTCTGATGCGGGGCCGCTGGGCCGAGCCGTCGGAGGCGCCGAAGCATTTTCCCGCGATGCCGCCGCGTCTCACCATGCCCTTCTTCTTCCCCTCCTGGGCGCTGAACCCGCTGTCGGTCCGCGCCTTCAACATCCTCTTTTACTGGAAGCATCTGGCGCGGGAGAAGCGGGGCGTGGTCTCTCCCTGGGGCTTCTTCTACCCGCTCGACGCGATCCACCTTTGGAACCGCATGTATGGGCGGCGCGGCTTTACGCAGTACCAGTGCGTGCTGCCGGAGTCGGCGGGGCAGGGCGCTGCCCGTCGCTTCCTCGAGCTGCTTGTGAAGCTCGGCGGGGCCTCCTTCCTATGCGTCATCAAGGACTGCGGCCCCGAGGGGCGCGGCCTGCTCTCCTTCCCCATGCCGGGCATCTCCATCGCGCTCGACCTGCCGCTCCGCGACTGGACACAACGGGCGGTCAACGAGCTGAACGCCTTTGTCATCGCGGAGGGCGGCCGCATCTATCTCACGAAAGACACACTGACGCTGCCCGAAGATTTCGCGAAGATGGAGCCACGGCTCGCCGCCTTCGACGAGGCGCGGCGGCGGTTCGATCCCGAGCGGCGGCTCCGCTCCCACCAGTCGGAGCGGCTCCTTGAGCCGGCTTCCAAGGAGATGACATGAAGACCGCGATTCTGGGAGCCAGCAAGGGCATGGGAAGGGCGCTCGCCCGTGTGCGTGCAGAGCGTGGAGACGACCTCGTCCTGCTCGGCCGCGACGTCGAAGATTTGGAGCGCTCCGCGGCAGACCTCCGTGTGCGCGGCCGCGGCGCCGTCAGCGTCATCGCCTGCGATCTGGACGCGCCCGACCGCTTCCCCGCCGTCATCGAGGCGCTCTTCGCCGGCGGCACCCGCGTGGACAACCTCGTCATCACGGCGGCACATTTCGGCACTCAGGATGAGCTCGAGGCAGACCCCGTCCGCGCGCGACGGCTCCTCACGGCCAACCTGGCGAACACCGTCGAACTCTGCGAGCGGGCAAGGGTGGCGCTGCTGGCCCAGGGCGGCGGCACGCTCTGCGTCTTCTCCTCCGTTGCCGGCGACCGCGGGCGCAAGCCGGTCGGCATCTACGGGGCCTCCAAAGCGGGCCTCTCGCACTACCTCGAGGCGCTCGACCACAAGTGGCGCGCGGCGGGCCTCGTCACCATCTGCGTCAAGCCAGGGTTCGTGAAGACCGGCATGACGGCCGGCCTCAAGCCGCCACCCTTTGCGGGGGAGCCAGACGCGGTCGCCCGCCAGGTCAGCGCCGCCATCGACCGCGGAACGCCGCTCATCTACACGCCCGCAATCTGGCAGTTGGTGATGCTGGTCATCCGGCACCTGCCGCGGTTCGTGATGCGGCGCATCTCCTTCTGATTGCCTCGGCAGTTCGGCTGTGACAATCTGGCAGGCCGCTCCGTCTGAACCTGGCTGCCCATGACCTCTCCCGCCCCCGCAGAACCTATGCGCCGCGTCTTCCGCATGCCGGAGGATCTCGCCAACCAGATCGCCGCCGGCGAGGTTGTCGAGCGGCCTGCGAGCGCGCTCAAGGAGCTCATCGAGAACGCCATCGATGCCGGCGCCACCCACATCAAGGTCGACCTCGAGGAGGGAGGTCTCAGGCTCCTCCGCGTGACCGACGACGGCAGCGGCATGAGCGAGGCCGACGCGGTCGCCGCCATGGAGCGTCACGCTACCTCGAAGCTCCGCTCTGCTGACGACCTCTTCCGTATCTCGACGCTTGGATTCCGAGGCGAAGCACTGCCCTCCATTGCCTCTGTCAGCCGTTTCGAGATGGTCACCAAACTCCATGGTGCGCTCGAAGGAATCCGCCTCCGCGTCGAGGGTGGCGGGCAGCCCGTCGTCGAGCCTGCAGGTTGCCCCGCCGGCACGCAGATGACCATCCGCGACCTCTTCTTCAACACCCCCGCCCGGCTGAAGTTCCTCAAGACGCGCGGCACCGAGGTCAAGCACTGCATCGAGGCTGTACAGCACCTCGCGCTTGCCCGTCCTGAGGTTGGCTTCACGGTCGTTAGCGAGGGGCGCACCGTGCTCGACTGGCCCGCGGTGGCCGATCGCGCAGGTCGTATCTTCTCCTACTTCGGCCGCCCGGACTCCGACCAGATTCACCCCACCGAGGTGGCCGTGCTCGGCCCCGTCTCGGCCTCTGGATTCATCGGAGAGCCCGGCCTCTCGCGACGCACCTCGGCGCAGGTCATCACCTTCGTCAACGGACGCTACGTGCGCGACCGGCTGCTCGCCTCCGCCGTGCGTGTCGCCTACCAGCACCTCGTCGACCGGGCCCGTTACCCCGTCTCGGTGCTCTACCTCGAACTGCCGCACGACGCCGTCGATGTGAACGTGCACCCGATGAAGACGGAGGTTCGTTTTCACCAGCCCGACGAGGCCTTCCGCGCCATCCGGCGCGCCGTCTCCAATACCCTCGCTGCCGCGCCCTGGGTGCGGCGCGCGCCCTCATTCGGCTCGACGCAGCCGAACGCGCCCGCGCCGACAGGGCCCGTCGCGCAGCCCCTCGATTTTGCGCCGGCCCTCTCCAGCCTCTCGGCCTTTGATCTCGCCCCGCTGACCCACCAGCCGGCACGCACCTACCGCCTCGACCGGGGCAGCGAGCGCGGCCTCTCCTTCGCGCCCGCGGTCGACCGCTCGGGCCCGCCAGCTCGCCCTGCCGAAGCAGCCGACCACGCCCGCGGCTTCTTCTCCGCGCTCCACTACCTCGCCGCCTTCAAGGCAACCTACCTGCTCGCCGCAGACGGCGACGGCCTGGTCGTCGTTGATCAGCATGCCGCCCACGAGCGCATCACCTTCGAGGCACTCCGGCTCTCATGGAAGCGCGACCGGCTCCCGCAGCAGCCCATGCTCATCCCCGCCATCCTCACCTTCAGCGCCGTGCAGTCCGCGGTGCTCGAAGCCCACCTCGGCTTCTTCGAAGCACTCGGTTTTGAGCTCGAGCCCTTCGGCGGCAACGACTTCGCGCTGAAGGCGGTCCCTGCCATCTTCCTCAAGGCCCGCCACCACAAACTACTGCAGGATGCCATCGAGGAGCTTGCCGAGACGGGGCAGTCGGCCCGCGTCGAAGAGGCCTTCGAGGCCGTGCTCTCTCGCATGGCCTGCCATGGTAGCGTCCGCGCCGGCGACAACCTCTCACACGACGAGGTGCGTCGCCTCTTCGCCGACCTCGATGCGGTCGACTTCGGCGCCAACTGCCCGCACGGACGCCCCGTCTGGTTCCGCATGACGCTCGCCGAGCTCGAGACCCGATTCGGCCGCCGATGAGCGACGAGACGCGCCCCGCCATCGTCGTCATCGCTGGCCCCACCGCAAGCGGCAAATCGGGGCTCGCGATGGCCATCGCCGAGCAGCTCGGCGGCGAGATCGTCAACGCCGACAGCGTGGCTGTCTATCGCGGCTTTGACATCGGCTCCGCAAAACCCTCGCTCGCCGACAGGGCCCGCCTCCCGCACCACCTGGTCGATGCCCGCGACCCCAGCGACACCTGGTCGGCGGCCGACTTTGTTCGAGACGCCGATGCCGCCATCACAGCCATTGCGGCGCGCGGCCGCCTCCCCGTCGTCGTAGGCGGAACGGGGCTCTACCTCCGCAGCCTGCTGCATGGACTCGCCGACGGCGTCTCCGCGCAGCCCGAACTGCGCGCAGCGCTCACGGCGGAGATCGATGCGGTCGGCATCGAGGTGCTCTACGCCCGCCTCCGCGAGCGCGACCCGGAGGCAGCGGCCGCCATGCACCACCGCGACACCATCCGCATCATCCGCGCGTTGGAGGTCATCGAGGTCACAGGCCGCAAGCGGAGCGAACAGCACGCCGAACATGGGCTTCAGGAGGAGCGCTACCGCCACCTCTCGCTCGTGGTCGCCGGCCCACGCGACGAGCTCCACAGGCGCATCGGTCTGCGCACCCGGGCGATGGTCGAAGCCGGCCTCGTGGAGGAGGTGCAGGCGCTGCTTGCCTCGGGCATTCCGACGACAGCGCAGCCCTTCGGCGCCATCGGCTACCGGCATGTCCTCGAACTCCTCGATGGTCAGCTCGCCGAGTCGGACTGGGTCGAGACGCTTGCCCGCGATACCCGCCACTTTGCCCGCCGTCAGCTCACCTGGTTCCGCAAGCACCGAGCGATCCGCTGGCTCCCCTTCGACGGAGGTGGCGCATCGAACGACATCGCCCCGGCGGTGGCGCACTGGTTGCAACATGGCGGCGAGGGCCCCGGCTTTGCGACCGAGAGCGAGGTGGTCGGCCCCCCCTCGCTTGCGGGTCGAGGGAGGCGCGGCTAACTCGCGGCTCTCGTCTGCTCTGCCTCAGGATTCATCATGTCCGCTCCCCAGACCGCCTCCCCCGACTGGATCTACAAGCTCGACCCCTACATGCCCGGCAAGCCGCCCGAAGAGGTCGAGCGCGAACTTGGCATTACCGGCGTCATCAAGCTGGCGAGCAACGAGAACCCCTACGGCCCCTCGCCCGCCGCCATCGCGGCCATGGAGGCCGCAGCCCGACGCGTTCACCTCTATCCCGATGCCGCCGGTTACGCGCTTCGCCAGGCCATCTCGGCAGCCTTCTCTGTGCCCGCCGAAGAGGTCATCCTCGGCAACGGCTCGGCCGAAATCATCAAGCAGCTCGTCGTTGCCTTCTGCTCTGCCGACGACCACGCCGTCATCTCCGAGTTCGCCTTCATCGCCTACAAGATCTCGCTCGACACCTTTGGCGTGCCGACCACCGTTGTTCCGAGCCTCAACTTCGGTCACGACCTGCAGGCCATGGCCGCGGCCTGCACCGACAAGACCCGCCTCCTCTTCGTCGCCAACCCCAACAACCCCACCGGCACCCACCTCTCGCACGAGCAGCTCGAAGCCTTCCTCCGCGCCGTGCCCGAACATGTGCTCGTTGTGCTCGACGAGGCCTACATTGAGTATCGCTCCGATGGCTCCGCGCCCACAGGGCTCGAACTCCGCGCCCTGCGCCCCAACCTGGTCGTGACCCGCACCTTCTCCAAGGCCTACGCGCTCGCCGGCCTCCGCATCGGCTTTGCCTTCGCGCCGCCCTATGTCGCCGAGCGCTTCAACCGCTCCCGCGACGCCTTCAACACCAACTTGGTCGCGCAGGAGGGCGCCATCGCCTCCCTCGCCGACGCGGACCATCTCCACGCCTCCACCGCCAAGACCCGCGCGGTCCTCGCAACCTTCACCGAGGCGCTGACCGCGATGGGAATCGGCTTCGTACCGTCGCACGGGAACTTCCTCCTCATCGACGCACCGATGGGCGGAAAGGCCCTCTTCGACGCGCTCTTGCGCGAGGGTGTCATCACCCGCCCGCTCACCCCCTACAACATGCCGAAGCACCTCCGCATCAGCATCGGGACCGCCGAAGAGATGGAGCGCTGCGCCTCCGCGCTCGCCCGCGTCTGGAAGCCGGCCTGATGACCGAGCGCCTCCTCATTTCGCCGCCGCAGGCGCCGCTGTCGGGGAGCATCTCTCTGCCCGGTGACAAGTCGGTCACCCACCGCGCCCTCATGCTCGCGGCCATCGCGAAGGGCGACACCGAACTCCGTGGATCAGGGGAGGGCGCAGACAACCAGGCCACGCTCGCCGCCGTCGAACAGCTGGGCGTCGAAGTCCTGCGACCTGTGCCGGGCATCATCGTCGTCCGTGGCGTCGGCCTCTACGGCCTCAAGCGGCCCCAGCGGCCGATCGACTGCGCAAACTCGGGCACCACCGCCCGCCTCCTCGCGGGCCTCCTCGCGGGCGCCGGCGTCGAGGCGACCTTGACCGGCGACGAGAGTCTCTCTCGCCGCCCCATGGCCCGCATCGCAGACCCGCTTAACGACCTCGGCCTCTCGATTCAGGTCTCCTCCCGCGGCACGCTCCCGCTCACTGTCCGGAGCGCCGCAGACATGGCCCGCCAGCTCGAGCCTGCCCGTGCGGTGCTCCGTGTCGCCTCGGCCCAGGTGAAGTCGGCCATCCTCTTCGCCTCGCTCTACCGGCGCGCCGTGACCGAGGTGGTCGAGCCGGAGGTCACCCGCGACCACTCTGAGCGACTGCTCCGCGCCCTCGGCGTCCGCGTTGCCTCTTCCCATCACTACCTGCAGCCTCAGACCGCGGCGGCCGATGCCGTCGCCCCCTTCGTCCGCCTTGAGGCGCCGGAGCTGCTCCGCCCCCGCCTTCTCGAGCTCCCCGGCGACCTCTCCTCTGCCGCCTTCCTCCTCGCCGCAGCGGTCGTGAGCGGCGGCAAGGTGACCGTCAGGGGTTGTGGCGTGAACCCCACCCGCACCGCCTTCCTCACCCACCTCCAGCAGCTCGGTGCCCGCGTCACGCTCCGGCGCAACCGGGTCACCACCTCCGGCGAACCCGTCGCAGAGGTCACCGTCGCTGCGGGCCCGCTAAAG
>JBIIFW010000132.1:0-6913 GCA_044236985.1 Bradymonadia bacterium
GCGAGGGCAGTGCGAGGAGGAGCTTGGTGTCTGTGAGTAGCTCGGCACCGTCGCCCTTGGTGGAGGCGACGAGGCGGTAGAGTCCGGCCTCGCCTGCAGCGAAGTCGTGGACGAAGCGGCCCTGCGCGTCGGTCTTGAAGGGGAGGGTGGAGTCCGGCTTTTCTGCGGGCCGCTCAAGGTCTGCGAAGGGGGTGTAGAAGATGGTGAGCTCGCCTTGGCGGTCGACGGCGGGCTGGTAGTCGTTCTCGAAGAGGCGGACGGTGAGCGTGGTGGTCTCGCCGGGCTGGCTCTCGCTACGGGGCAGGTCGAGCTGGACGAGGTTGAGCTCGGGGTCGCGCATGAGCCAGCGGATGGAGCTGTTCCAGAAGCCGGAGTGTCCGCGGCCGCCGTGTCCTGCGAGGGTGTCTTCGAAGCTCCACTTCCAGCTCTCGTCGGTGGTGACGGCCATGGTTCGGCCCTTGCCCATGTTGGTGACGGCGACGACGGGCATGGCGTTGCCCGAGGCGGTCTTGAGCGTGGGGTGGGTGGCGAGGACGGTGGCGCCGTCGCGAACATCGCCGACGAGGTTGGTGCCGAGCACGGGGGTGAGCTCCTGCCACTGCTTGCGGTTGCGGACGGGGTCGAGCTCGACGCGGGTGATGGGGTGGAGGAGGCCTGCCGGCGAGAGGACGGGGACGAAGGGGGCGAGGTCGATGCCGGTGGTCCTGCTCTCGTCCAGGGAGAGCTCCACGGGCAGGAGCTGTTCGAGCGGCGTGTCGACGTAGCCGCCCTGGGAGAAGGAGCGGTCGCCGCCGATCATCACCATCGCGCCGCCCGCCATGACATAGTCGTGGATGCGTTCGAGGTAGGGCGACATGCCGTAGGGGCCGTAGTCGAAGTTGTGGAAGAGGATGAGGTCGAAGGAGCCGAGCTGCTCGTTGAAGAGCTCGTCTGTGGGGAAGGGGATGAGGGAGAGCTCGCTGGGCGGCGCCTGCGTGATGTCTTCTTGGGTGCGCAAGATGAAGAAGGAGACCAGCTCCACATTTGCGTTTCCGCGCAGGAGTTGGCGCATGAAGCGGGTGTCCCAGCTGGGTGAGCCGGTCACATGGAGGGCGCGGATCTTGTCGCGGATGAGGTGGAGGAGGAAGTAGAGTTCGTTGTTGCTGGTGAGGGCCTCGCCCGTGAGCGGCGGCACGGAGATGGAGAGCACCTCTTCGCCGATGAGCTCGGGGACGAACTCGAAGGTAACGCGGTAGCTGGTCTTGTCCGGGACGAGTTCGACGGTGCGGGTCTGTTCGAGCTTTCCGTTGCGCCGGAGGCTGACCGCGAGGGTGCCCTCGGTGTAGCCGACCGCCTTCACCTCGGCTTCGACGGTCACCTTGTTTCGGATGAAGGCGAAGTCGTCCTTGAGGACCCGCTCGACGGCGATGTCTTTGAGCTCGCCTGCGCGTGCGGTGGCGGCGGTGTGGACGGGGACGCCCCAGGTGGTGAGTGTGGCGCGGGTGAGCTCGTCGAGGGGCTCACCGCGCTTGACGCGGCCTGCGAGGAGGCCGTTGTCGATGCCGTCGGAGAGGACAACGAAGCCGCCGAGTTTGGAGGGGCCGATCTGCTTGGCGGCGGCATCCATGGCTTCGAGCAGGTGGGTAGAGGCGCCGGTAGGTTTGGCGAGCGGCCCCGACGCGTCGACGAGCTCGCTCAGGGGCAGCGCAGAGGCGGCGGAGGAGAAGGAGAAGAGGCGGAAGGCGTGGTCGTCGTTCGGGGCGTCGAGGAAGGAGTGGCTGCTGCGGAGAGCCTCGGAGGCAACGGTGGCGCGGGGCTTTCCGCCGAGGCCGGGGAGGGCACCGCTGGCGGAGCTGTCGACGAGGATGGCGACCTCGTTCTTGAGCTTGTTGACGTGTCGGAGCTCGAGGGTGGGTTCGAGGAGCAGCAGGATGGCGGCGCCGAGCGTGAGGGCCCGGAGCGTGGTGAGGATGACCCTGCGCCGTCGGTTGAGCTCGGCGGTGTCGAGCCATGTGATGAGGAGCACGACGAGTGCGAGCGTAAGGGCCGCTGCAATCCAGCCCCTGCTCCAGTCTCCGACGAAGAGGAGCTGGCCCCGGTTGTACCCACCGATGAGCTGCTCCATGGCTACTCGTCCACCCGCCAGGCACGGCGGCCCAGCAGGGCCTTCACGTGGGCCTGATCGGCCTTGTAGTCGGTGCAGGTGGCGTAGAGGACGAGGTTGACGCCGAAGCGCTCCGACATCTCGCGTTGGCTGATGCCGCCGGGTGTGGTCTCGAACTGGGGCTGGCCGAGGCTGTCGACGGCCCAGGCGCCCTGGAGGTCGTTGCGGCAGTAGATGGCGGCGAGGCGGCCATCGAGCGTGGCGCCCTCAAGATAGTCGAGGATGACCATGCGGCCTAGCCCGCCGCGGACGAGGTAGAAGCTCTTGAAGAGGACGTGGTCTGCGCCGATGCGGGTGAGGGGAGCATCGGGCAGGATGGCGGCCAGTTCGCGTCGGACGGCGGCGTCGAAGCCAGCGTCGGCGCGGCCCTCGGAGGAGTCGATGAGGAGGAGTCCGCCCGCCCGCATCCAGGCTGCGAGCGCGCCCCGCGCCTCAGGTGAGAGCGGGTCGAAACCGCGGTCGCCGGCCCAGAGGAGGAGGGGCGTTTTGCGGAGCTGCGCGATGGTCGGTTCGACCTCGAGTGGCTGGTCTGCAATCTCGATGCTGGTGGAGCTGCCGACGTGGCGGATGACGGTGCGGAGTGCGCCCGGGCGGGGGTTCCAGCCGGCGCTCGCGTAGCGGAGGAGGCCGAACTTGAGGAGCGAGGCCGGACCCATCGCTGCCGCCTTCCGCGGCATCACCGCGAGGGCCAGGAGAGCGGCGAGGAACCCTCGGCGACTCGTTCGGGCAAAGGTCAGCGGAAGGTTCGACAAACAGACACCCAGCGAAGAAACTGCGCTGCTTCGTAACACCCTGCCGTGGCAGGGGCAACGAGCCGCCGCCCCCTTTGACACCTCAGTTTTATGGTGCGAGAATCGGCGCACTCTAATGCAATGGTGTTGTATGTCGACAGAAGAGGCCCCGAGAAGTCTCGATTCGGGCTGGCGAACGAGCAGAGCCACCCCTTCGCTCCCAGAGATTTACCGCAGCATCCGGATCCCGTCAGGCGGGAGCTGGTGGCGGAAGATGTTCGCCTTCGTAGGCCCCGGCGGCATGGTCGCCGTCGGCTACATGGACCCTGGCAACTGGGCGACCGACATCGCGGGTGGATCGCAGTTCGGCTACACCCTCCTGTCGGTCATTCTCATCTCGAACCTCATGGCCATCCTGCTGCAGGCGCTCTCGCTCCGGCTCGGCATTGCCACCGGTCGCGACCTCGCGCAGGCCTGCCGCGACCACTACTCGCGCCCCGTCAGCTTCGCGCTCTGGGTGCTTTGCGAGCTTGCCATTGCAGCCTGCGACCTCGCCGAGCTGATCGGGTCTGCCATCGCGCTCAATCTGCTCTTCGGCATCCCGATGGTGGCGGGTGTCTGCATCACGGCACTCGACGTGATACTTCTGCTCATGCTTCAGCAGCGAGGCTTCCGCTACCTCGAGGCCTTTATCATCTCGCTGGTGGCCGTAATCGGAGCCTGTTTTGCGGTCACGCTCGCGATGGCCAAGCCGGAGTGGAATGCCGTCTTCTCGTCGCTGGTGCCGCAGACGGAGATCCTCCGGAACCCCGAGATGCTCCTCATCTCGGTCGGCATCCTCGGCGCGACTGTCATGCCCCACAACCTCTACCTGCACTCCGCCATCGTGCAGAGCCGAGAGATCGGAGACTCGACGGAGGAGCGGCGCTCGGCGATCAAGTATGCGACGGTCGATTCGACGGTGAGC
This sequence comes from Bradymonadia bacterium, assembly GCA_044236985.1. GTDB lineage: Bacteria > Myxococcota_A > Bradymonadia > REDH01 > REDH01 > CAIWGR01. The sequence goes on from JBIIFW010000132.1 coordinate 3,842, forward strand.
CTGCTCTTCGCCTTCCTCATCAACGCAAGCATCCTGATCCTCGCGGCGGCCACCTTCCACCGAAACGGTCTGACGGAGATTGCCGACATCCACGACGCGCATGAGCTCCTCTCGCCGCTGCTTGGCATGGAGATGGCCGGCGTGCTCTTCGCGGTCGCCCTGCTGGCCTCGGGCCAGAATGCGACCATCACGGGTACCATGGCGGGCCAGATCGTCATGGAGGGCTTCCTCGACATCCGGCTCAAGCCGTGGGTGCGGCGCCTGTTGACGCGCTCCGTGGCGATTGTGCCGGCGGTCATCGTCGCGAGCCTCTACGGCGACTCGGGCACGGCGAAGCTCTTGGTCTTCAGTCAGGTCATTCTGAGCCTGCAGCTGCCCTTCGCTGTCATCCCGCTGGTCACCTTTGTGAGCAGCAAGGCGAAGATGGGCGATCTGGTGATTCCCCGCTCGGTGACCGCGCTGGCCTGGGTTGTCTCGGGGATCATTGTGTCCCTCAACCTCTGGATGCTGGCGATGATCTTCGCCTGAGGGCTAGTCGTCGGCCGGAGCTGGGTCGACGGCGTCGGTGTGGAAGGTGCCGAAGACGGCGGCGGCCACGCCACGCGGCAGCCCGGGTACGGCCTCGAGCTCTCGCAGCGTGGCCTGCTTGACCTTGCGGGCGCTGCCGAAGTGGCGGAGCAGAAGGCGGCCGCGCTCCTTGCCGACGCCGGAGATGCCGTCGACGGCGGAGAAGATGGTCTCGCGGTTGCGGAGCTCGCGGTGGAAGGTGATGGCGAAGCGGTGCGCCTCGTCGCGAATGCGCTCGAGCAGGAGGCACTCGTCGCTGTTTGCGCGGAGGATGATGGGGTTCTTCTGGCCGGGCCGGAAGACGCGCTCGGGGCTGCGTGTGGTGCTGTCGCTGGTCGGCTCGAGGCCGGTGATGCGGCTCTTGGCGAGCGAGACGATGGCCTGGTCCTTGAGGCCGAGATCGGAGAGGGCCGCGACGGCCATGCCGAGCTGCCCCTTGCCGCCGTCGATGACAATGAGGTCGGGCATGGGGTCGGTGCCATCTTTGGCCCGCTTGGCGCGGCGGCGGAGCACCTCGAACATGGAGGCGAAGTCGTCCTGCCCGTCGACGGTCTTGATGCGGTAGCGCTTGTAGTCGGACTTCTTTGCGATGCCGTCTTCAAAGACAACCTGCGAGGCGACCACCTGGGTGCCCTGGAAGTTGGAGATGTCGAAACACTCCATGCGCCGCGGGTAGGCGTCGAGGTGGAGTTTGTCTTTGAGGCGGGCGAGGAGCGAGGCGCTGCGCTCGCGTGAGGTGAGCCGTTCGGCGAAGAGCTGGCGGGCGTTTTCGGCGGCGAGCTCGAGCAGGGCGACGCGGTCTCCGCGCTTGGGTGTGATGATGAGGCAGCGGGTTCCGCGCCGTTCGGAGAGCAGCTCCTGGAGCTCCTCCTCTGCGTCGATATCTTCGGGGACCACCACCTCGGCCGGCGGCTCTGCGGAGTCGAGTGCGTAGAGCTGGGCGATGAAGTCCTCGAGCAGCGAGGCGGTGGGGAAGATCTGGTTCTCAAAGGTGTAGCCGCGCAGGTCCTGCATGGCGCCACCTCGGATGTGGAGCACCGAGATGGCGACCGAGTCGCCCTCGCGGTAGACGCCGATGACGTCGCGATCGACGAGGTTGCTGACGACGGCCCGCTGCTTGGTGAGCGAGGTCCGAACAGCCTCGAGCTGATCGCGGATCTGTGCTGCCGACTCGTATTCGTAGCGTTCGGCGGCGGCCATCATCCGCTCTTCGAGGATGCCGATGAGGTCGTCGTTGCGGCCGCCGAGAAACATGGCGGCGGCTTTGACGTCGGCCATGTAGTCGTCGCGGCTGATGGGGAAGACGCAGGGGCCGGGGCAGCGCTTGATCTGGTACTGTAGGCAGGGCCTGGCGCGGTTGTAGAGGACGGTATCGCGGCAGGTGCGGAGCTGGAAGTGGCGGTTGACCAGCTGGAGCATCTCGCGGGCCGACGACGAGGAGTGGTAGGGGCCGAAGTAGAGCGAGCCGTCTTTGGCGGGGCGTCGCACGACGTCGAGGCGTGGCCACTGGTGGGCAGTATTGATGCGGAGCGACAGGTAGGTCTTGTCGTCGCGGAGCATGATGTTGAAGCGCGGTTTGTGCTTCTTGATCAGCGTGTTCTCAAGGATCTGCGCCTCCTTGGGATTGAAGGTGATGATGATCTCGAGATCGCCGAGCAGGTCGTCGAGGTGCTGGACGAAGTTCCGTGTGTCGTGGCCCGTGAAGTAGCTGCGGACGCGGGTGCGGAGCTCGGTCGCCTTGCCGATGTAGATGATGCGCCCCTCATGGTCGCGCATGATGTAGACGCCGGGCTTGCGCGGTAGCGCCTTGATTTTTGCTTCGAGTTCTTCGGAGAGCGGCATGAGGGTTGGATGCCTCCGATCAGGGCATGATGCGGATGCTGGTCAGCTCTTCGAGGCGGGTCTCGCCGCGCCCCACGAGCCGGCGGGCAATGATGCCGACAGAGGGGACAAAGTAGAGGCTCTGCTTGCCTGCGGCGAGGTTGCGGAGGAGCTCAAAGCTCTCGGGGTAGTTGCCGGCCGGCAGCGTCATGGGGACGGCATCGCGGGAGATGCGCACGACGGAGGTTTCGGCCTCGCGACCGCCGGGTCCCCAGCGGGCGTCGAGGACGGCGGGCAGGACGAGGTCGGGTGATTCGCGCCGCATCCATGCCAGGAGCCAGCGTGCATCTTCTGCGCGGGTCTGGCACTCGCGGTCGCAGCGATAGACCAGCAGGGGGGTGACCAGCCAGGCGAAGCGGCTGGGAGACTCGGCGGGGTTGTCGGGGGTACGGAGGAGTCGGACGACGCGGTAGCTGCCGTAGTCGTCGATCTCCTCGACCTCGTCGCGGAAGTCTTCGTCGGGTAGCTCGAGGCCCTGCGCGCCAGTGGCGGGTTTGCGGCCGGGCGTTGTGACGCGGTAGTGCCAGAAGTTGCCGACCGAGAGGGGGAAGGAGGCATGCTCGCGGCCCATGAGGGCGGGGTTGAGGTCGAGGCCTGCGGCGCGGAAGGCAAGGAAGTTCGCGT
>JBIIFW010000133.1:0-6906 GCA_044236985.1 Bradymonadia bacterium
CACCGGTGTAGTCGTAGCTCTCGACGCCATCGGGGAGCGGCTCGCCATCCAGCAGCTCTTCGTCGGTGGGGCCGGGAACGGGCTCTACATCGACGGGCGGCGTGGTGTCTTCGCTGCCCGTGTCGGAGCCCGTGTCCGAGCCCGTGTCGGAGCCCGCGTCGCTGTCACCCGTGTCGGTCGTCGCCCCGGAGCCCGAGCCGTCAAATCCGGTGTCTTCGCCGCTGTCTGCGGAGCCATCTGAGGTCGAATCGCTGCTGCTGTCGCTGCTGCAACCGGGCAGCGCCGGGAGCGCTGCGGCTGCAACCAACAGAGAGAATCGCTTGAAGGCTTCGCGTCGCGTGAAAGGGGCCATGCTGTCGCTCCGGATGCGTGTCGTTTGGGGCCGGCACGCAGCGCGCCGAACCGCTCCGTAAGTGGCCCATTTTCATCGCCTCGGCAAGGTCGAATTGCTGTGGGTGGTCAGCTGTCACACGCCGTCGCAAAGGGGCGGCGAATCGCCTATGCGGAGCGCCTCCCGGAGGTTGCGTGAGCCTGGAACAACGACTCGAAGAGGTGCGCCTGCTCCATCGCAGCGAGACGCTCGCAGCGGTCTTCAAACCGTCGGGGCTCCTCGTTCACAACAGCGCCTGGGCCGGCCCGCGTGAGCCCAGCCTCGCCGAGCGTGTACGCGCCCTCCTCGACCAGGAGGCCCACCCGCTCGGCCGTCTCGACCGAGGCACCAGCGGCGTCGTCTGGTTCGCGCTCGACCGGTCGCACTACGCTGCCCAGCATGAGGCGCTCGCCCAGCCATCCGCGCTCAAACGCTACGGCGCGCTCGTCCGCGGGAACCTGCGCGAGGCCCGCCGCGTCGACCATCCCATCAGCGATGGCGAGGGTGGTCGCGTCGAGGCCTGCAGCCGCATCGCCCCGCTCTGGCAGGCCCGGCGCGAGCGGGCGAGCTTCGTCGAGGTTGTGCTCGAGAGCGGCCGCCGCCACCAGGCGCGCCTCCACCTCAAGCACCTGAGCCACCCCGTCATCGGCGACGCCAACTACGGCAAGGGGCCCATCAACCGCCACTTCGCAGAGAGCTACGGCCTCTCACGGCTCGCACTCCACTGCTTCGAGGTCGCCTTCGACGACCCTGTGAGTGGCGAGCGGATGCGGGCCGAGGCGCCGCTTCCGGCCGACCTCGAAGGGCCCTTCGCGCTCCTCCGCTGACTACTTCGCGAAGCTCGGCGTGATCGCCAGCTCGCGCAGCAGGTTGCCTGCGCCCATCACCCGGTCGAGGTACCAGCCCACATAGCGAACATCGACATGCAGCGACCGGGTCTTGGCCGTGTCGTAGAGCCAGTCTGCAGCCATCGACTCGTAGTTTCCATCGAAGAGCAGCCCGACCAGCTCGCCCCGCGCGTTGAGCGTCGCCGAGCCCGAGTTCCCGCCCGTCGTGTCGAGCGTGGAGAGGAAGTTGACCGGCACGGTTCCCAACTCAGGCGCCCGGTAGCTGCCCAGGTCGCCCGAGGCGATGGCGTCGAGCAGCGGCTTGGGCGCATCGAAGGGGTCTTCGCCCGTGTGCTTGGCGGTGATGCCGGCCAGCGTCGTGAAGGGCTTGTAGAAGGAGCCGTCCGGGCCGTCATAGCCACGCACCGTGCCATAGGTGATGCGGAGCGTGCTGTTGGCGTCGGCGTAGGTGTTGTTGCCCTGTGACTTGAGGAGCGCCGCCACAAAGGCGGGACGGAGGCGGGCATCGGCGCCGGACTCCCGCTCGCCGTCGTCGCGGAGCTTCCGGAGCAGCGGGTAGAGGTCGACGATGAGTTGCAGCGCCGGGTCCTTGCTCGCCTCGATGTCGGCCCGCTTGGTCGTAAGCAGCCCCATCTTGGCGTCGAGCGGAAGCAGCCCGGTCTTGGCGTAGAGCTCCTCCACGGCCTTCGTGATCGCCTCAGGCGTGGTGCCGTAGGGCTTCAGGAAGCGGTCGATTGCCTCGATACGCGCATTGGCAGGCAGCGCTGCGGCCCGGTTCAGGAACCAGGCAAAGAGCCGCTTGTCGGCCTCGAGGACGAACTCGGCATCGCCACGCTCCACCCGATCAGAGAGCCGGCTCCAGTCTCGCTCCTGGTAGCCCTGATCACGCTCAAGATCGGAGCTCTTCTCCTTCTCGCGCGCCAGCCAGTAGCCGAGCCGCGCGTTGCCGAGCAGGTCGACCGTCCACATCATCCAACCCAGAAGCGCGTCGCGCTCGTAGTCCTCCTGCCTGCGCAGGATCTCGGCCTTGAGCTCCTTGCTGCCCTTGAAGTCGCCCAGCGCTGCATCGCGGGCAGTGACCCGCTCAACGATGTTGCTCGACCGAAAACCGTCGAGCATGCCTCGGTTGTTCTTCTCGTAGTTTGCGAGGCCGAAGCGACCCGGCCGCAGCCGTGCCCGGTTGTTCTCCGACAGCGCGCTCACCTCGTCGAGGATGCGGATGAGCTCCTGCATCGTGTCGATCTGCCAAGGGTACTCCACCCTCTCGGCGAAGCTGAACTCCTCGGCCGTGACCAGCCGCGACGTCTCGCCCGGGTAGCCGGCCACCATCACAAAGTCGCCCTGTTCGAGCGGCTCCTTGGCCACCTTCAAGTAGCTGGGCGGCTGGAAGGCCGTGTGCTTTTCGTCATAGTCCGCCGAGGTGCCGTCCGGGCCCACATAGGCGCGAAAGAAGGCGAAGTCGCCGCAGTGGCGCGGCCACATCCAGTTGTCCACGTCGCCGCCGTAGAAGCCCACCATCTCGGGCGGCGCAGCGACCAGGCGAACATCACGGAGCTCGCGCGCCTTGATGAGCCGGTACTGGTTGCCGCCCATCTCCGAGACCAGGCTGCAGCGCATGCCGGGCGTCGCCTCGCACTCCTTCACAATCTCCTTCTCGCGCAGGTCGAGCGCCTTGAAGCGGGCCGCGTCGCTCTTGGCGGAGCGGATGGCCCGTTGCATGTCGGCGGTCACATCGACGGTCTCGGTGGTGATGAGCAGGTTGGTGCCGGGGCCGGCCCAGAGCTCTTCGGCGCGGGAGCCCGCGAGGAAGCCATCCCGGAGCCGGTCGTTGGCGTCGTCGGTGATGTACTGCAGCGCGCTCTCTGCGCAGTGGTGGTTGGTGATGATGAGACCGTCTGCAGAGACAAAGGAGGCACTGCAGCCGCCAAGGTTGACGATGGCGTTGAGTGGCGCCTGGGCGAGGTCGGCCAGCTGTTCGACAGGGAGCTCGAGGCCGAGCGACTTCATCTGTTCGGCCCGGGCGGCGAGCTGGGTGGGGAGCCACATGCCCTCATCGGCCGCAGCCTGAGAGACGGGGAGCGCGAGCGCAAAAAGGGAGCCGAGCGCGAGCGCCCGGTGGAGCTTCTTCATGGGGGTCACAACGGTGGAGGCGGGCGTCTAGCCCTTGAAGTTGGGGGCGCGGCCCTCGACCATGGCCCGGACGCCCTCGTCGTGGTCGGGCGTGTTCTGAACGATGCCCTGGTAGGAGGCAGCGAGGTTGAGTGCGCCGTCCATGGTGAGGTCCCACGACTCGTAGACGGCGCTCTTGGCGAGGCGGACGGCGAGCGGTGCGTTGGAGGCAATCTTCTCCGCGCGGCGGACGGCATGCTCCATGAGCTCGGAGGGGTCGACGATCTCGTTGATGAGGCCGATGCGCTCGGCCTCGATGGTGTCGATGAGCCGGCCGGTCAGGACCAGGTCGAGGGCCCGCGGGAAGCCGATGATGCGGGCCAGAAAGTAGGCGCCGCCATCGCCGGGGATGAGGCCGATTTTGACAAAGGTGGAGCCGAAGCGGGCGCCGTTCGCGGCGATGCGGATGTCGCACATGCAGGCAAGGTCGAGACCCGCGCCAACGGCAGGGCCGTTGATGGCTGCAATGACCGGCTTCTCGAAGCGGGCGAGGCGGCGCGGGATACGCTGGATGCCCCGCTTGTAGCGGCTGCGCAGGCGCACAGGGTCGCCCTCAAACATGCCCTCGTGGTCGAGCATGAGCTTGATGTCGCCGCCCGCCGAAAAAGCGCCGCCCGCCCCCGTGATGATGAGGCAGCGGACGGTGTCGTCTTCCTCTGCAAGGTCGAGGACGTGAACGATCGAGTCGATCATCTCCTCGCTGTAGGCGTTGCGGGCGTCGGGCCGGTTGAGGGTGAGCGTCGCGATGCCGTCGGAAACTTCGTAGAGGATGTCTTGGATCTGCATGAGCGGGTTCCGGATGGAGGGCGGTCGAGCCGCGCTGGAGGCTAGAGGTGTGGCCAGAATTCGAGCAGGAGCCCACCAAAACAGACCGGCAGCGCTGCCCCGCGAACCATGGCGAGCCGCTGCGCTGCATGACCCTGCGACGGGTCGAGTGCGAGCGTCGTCACGGCCCGGTCTGCAAAGATCGTGACGGCTGCTACCGCGATGGCGAGAAGCCCGTGCGTAGCGCGCGAGTGGGCCTCGGGGAGGTAGAGCTGCGTCGCGGCCTCCGCTGCAAAGTAGACCAGCGCGCCGGTCACAACGAGGTGGCGGAAGAGCGTGCGCTGCAAGATGCGGAACTTGCGGAGCGAGGTGCCCAGCGAGAGTGCGTTGCCATGCTCCACCGCCACGATCGCAAGTGACCACAGCCCCGCGCCCCAGAGGGTGAAGCCGATGATGCGGAGCGATGGAAGGAGCGTATCCAAAGGTGCAGTGCGCAGGGTGACGAGGAGGCCGCAGGGTAGCCAACATGCGACCGCCGTCAAACAACCTCGCACTTCGGCGGCTGCCGCGCCGCGTCAGCGGGCGCGCCGCCGGTGCGCTTCGTAACAGGCGTCACGCCAAGCCAGCAGGTCGGCGAACTCTTCTGCCAGCCCTGCATGCGAGAAGCAGGCGCGCGTGGCCTCTCCCATCTTCAGGCTCGCATGGGGCGAGACAAAGTGGAGCGAGCTCGCCAGGGCGATGTCGGCGAAGGTGAAGCGGCCGCCGATGGGATGCCCGCCCTCGCCGCGAATGGCGATCCGCCCTGCTTCGAGTGTCTTCCGAATCGCCTGCTCGGCGGTCTCGGTAGAGGCCTCTGCAAAGCCATACTTTCGGGTGAGGAAGGCGATGCCCAGATCGGCCATCGGGGCGAAGAAGGGATAGAGCGCGCCGCGCAACGGCGCAGGCAGCGCCTCGCGCCGTGCCGGTTCCGAGCCAGCCACCCTCCGCGTGGCGAGGATGCGACCAGCCGACAGCGCCGCCTCGCACCGGTAGTTCCACTCCTCGATCGCCTCCATCTGCTCTGCCGGGAAGAGGCTGCCATCTCCCTGGCTGTCGGCCCAGCGGGCGATCTGCAGCGAGTCGGCAATGGGCCCCTCAGCGCCGAGCAGCGTGGGGATGGAGACCGCACCCCGGAGGCTCCCCCGCTTGAGGCGGAAGGTCAACTCGGAGAGAAGCGGGGTGTAGGCGACCTCCGTGAAGGCGATCCCCGCGTGGTCGAGCGCCCAGCGGGCCTTTTCGGACCAAGGCGAGTAGGAGGCGGCATACAGCGTATAGGGCATGGGGAATTGCATAGAAGACCGCATCGCCGCGGGCAAGTTTGGTCGCCAGCAACTGCGCCAAAGTGTCACATCGCAGAGCGTCCGATGTCACAGAGCTGGTGTTGGGTCGCCGCCATGAATCGTCGCGCCGCCATCTCCACAGCCTTTCTGGCTCTCTGCGGGTTCGCAGCCTGCGCAGAGCTGCCCGATGCGCGCGAGGCCTGGGTCTGCAACGCGCTGGTCGAGGACAACGAGCTCATGCTCGGTCGCGACGTGGAGCGGGTGGAGGCAAAGCTGCAGGCGATGACGGAGGACCCCTACCTCTGGTTCCGTGGCACGGCAGGGCTCTACTATCGCGAGGTCGTCTTGCCCTCCAACGGCTGGCTCTTTGCGGGCGGCTCGGAGGCGGCCGCGTCGGATGTGCAGCTGATGGGCGATGCCCACATCGAGAACATCGGAACCTATCTCGACGAGGCTGGCACGCTTCGGGCCGAGTACAACGACTTTGATGCTGCAGGGTTCGGCGCCTTCTGGCTCGAGGTCTGGCGGCTGGCGACCAGCTTTGTGATGCTCGACCAGGGTGGCCTCGACGCTGCAGACCCGGCCACCGGACGCATCTGGGCCGGTTGGGTCGCGGAGGGCTACATCGATGCCGTGCTGGACGCTGAGGCCGGCCTGCCTCTCCCCGCAGTGATCGACAACGGTCGCGGGGGCCGCATCCTCGCCGAACTCTTCGCCAAGGCGCGGAGGAAGGGAGCAGAGCGGGACGAGCTGGCCGACGAGACCATCGTAGACGGTGGCAGCCGCAAGTTCCGCTTTGCAGCCTACCCCGAGCGGCAGCCCAAGAATGCAGACCTCCTCTTGGTTCCGACCGACGGCGAGCTTGCGCTGGCCGAACGGCTCTACACCGATCTCTCGGCATCCAACCCTGACCGGACCGGCGCGCTGCTCGGCGTGGCGCGGCGGCAGGGCGCCGGCGTGGCGAGCATGCCCAACCTCCGCTTCTACCTTTTGCTCGACGGCCTGACGGTGGGGCGCGATGACGACCTCATCCTCGAGGTGAAGGAGCTCCTCGATCGGCCGCTCTGGCTCGACCCTCGTCACGGAGACGACTGGGTCGCCTCTGAGCAGGGCGCACGCGTCGTGGCGGCGCAGCTTGCACTGCAGGGAGCCCCGCAGACCGACGGTTGGCTCGGCTCCTGGCGCGATGGGCAGATGGCCTTCCGGCTGCGCAACTACACCGACTATCAGACCGGCATGGACCACCTAGATGTGCAGGAAGCGCTGCAGGGCCCTGCGGCGCTGGCCCCCGATGCCGAGCGGTTGGCCCGGATCGCCGGGCAGCTGCTGGCCTTCAGCCACATGCGGGCCCCGCTCCGCACGGGCGGCAGTTCGCTGGCGACGCTTCAGCGCGCGCTGTCGGGCGATCGCGAGGCTTTTGTGGCGCAGGTGCAGG
>JBIIFW010000134.1:0-6879 GCA_044236985.1 Bradymonadia bacterium
GCCGGTCGACTCAACGAAGGCCTGGTTGGAGATGACGGTGCCATCGGTCAGGCCGGGTCGGATCGTCGCTCTCAGTGTGAAGCTGCGGCTCGCTGCGGGCGCGAGGGTGCCGACAGTCCACACCGCAGCGGAGCCGACGAGCGTGCCGCCAACAACCGTCACGTCGGTGAGCTGGGTGGGGATCGGGTCACGGACCACCACGCCCTGCGCGGGCTCGGTGCCGGTGTTCGAAATGGTGATGGTGTATTCGACGGTGTCGCCCTCCTGGGCCGCGCCGCCGTTGAGGTCGGTGACGGTCTTGGTGGCGGTGTCGAGGCGGGGCTGAGCGACCACGTTGAAGATGGTGGCGTTGTCGTCGCCAAGTCCGTTGGCAGCATCGTCTGTGGGCACCTCAGCGGTACCGGCCGCGGCGATGAAGGCCTGGTTGGCGATGGCTGTGGCGTTGGCGGTTCCGGCCCTGATCCGGGCACGGAAACGGACGGTTACGGCACCGGCTGGCCCCGCCGCAACGCTCGCGAGCGCAGGCGTAGTCGCGCCGCTCCAGGTGATGGTGTTGGTAGCGAAGGTGCCGCCGTTGAGCACGGTGATGTTGTCGAGCGAGGCGATGGCAACAGGATCACGAACCACCACGTTGGCGGCAGGCGCATCTCCCGTGTTGGTCACGACGATGGTGTAGAGGACGGTGTCGCCCGGCTCGAAGATACCGTCGCCGTCTTCGTCGAGAACCGCCTTGGTGCTGGTCGACAGATTGGCAGCAGAGGTGACGGTGAAGGCGGTCGCATCGTCGGCCACCGGGGTCGTCGGATCGTCGGTGGGCTGCGGGGCTGCGAAGCCCGTCGCCGTGAGCTGCGCCTGGTTGGCGATGACGGTGCCGTTGGCGAGGCTGGCGTTGATCTGTGCGACCACCTGAAGGTCGACAGCACCGCCGACGGCAACGCTGTTGAGCGAAGGGGTCGTCGTGCCGTTCCAGGTCACGACGCCACCGCGGAGCAGGCCGCCCTGGGTCGCCGAGACGAAGGTAAGGTTGGCGGGGAGCGCATCGGTCACGACGGCGGCGCGGGCTGCGGCTGTGCCGGTGTTGGAGAGGCGGATGGAGTAGGTGACAGTGTCGCCGGGCCGGTAGCCGAGCGGGCCCGGAGCGCTGACCAGCTTGATGGAGCTGCCGAAGTCGGCGCCCGAGACAATCTGGAAGTTGGTGCTGTCGCCGGCGGCCGCCGTGGTCGGGTCGTCGGAGAGGAAGTTGCCCTGATCCGAAGCGAACTGCGCCTGGTTCGAGATGACCGTGGCGTTGTCGATGGCGGTAGCCAAGATGCCGCGGAAGGTGAGGCGAACCGCAGCGGCTTCGCCCACGCCGACAGAGGCGAGTGCGGGCACCGTGGTGGCGTCCCAGCGGAGGGTGCGCGTCGCGGTGTTGAAGGTGCCCGAACCGGGCTCGACGGTCGCGAAGTTGGCGTTGATGAGGTCGGTCACCACAACATTGGTTGCGGGCGCGGAGCCGTTGTTGATGATGACGATGAGGTAGTCGATCGCATCGCCCGGAACAGCCGGAAGGCCGTTCGCATCGACGAAGCTCTTGGTGCTGAAGGAGAGGTCGGGCTGCGACAGGACGGTGAAGACCGTCGGGTCGGCAGGGTCGGCTGTCGTCGGGTCGTCGGTCGGAGTCGCGGCAACATCGGCGTTGCTGATGAAGGCCTGGTTGCTGACGATGGTGCCGTCGGCCAGCGGGAAGGCGATGGTCGCGCGGAAGCCCACCTGGGTAGAGGCGCCGACAGCGAGTGCGGGGATGGTCCAGGTGATTGTGCTCCCGGTCTGGGTACCGCCATTTCCGATGACCAAGGAGGTAAGCGACGCCGTATCGACCGCATCCCTGACGGTCACGTTGGCCGCATTTTCGGTGCCGGTGTTGGTAACGGTGATGGTGTAGAGCACCTCATCGCCTGGCTCGAAGTCTGCTGCACCCGAGACCGAGACGACCTCCTTGGTGGAGGTGGCAAAGTCTGGCTGACTGACGACGGTGAGCCGCGTCGCGTCTGCGACAGCAACCGTCGTCGGGTCGTCGGTTCGGACGGCCGCGGTCAGGTCGGGGCTCTCTATCGTCGCCTGGTTGGAGATGAGGGTACCGTCGGCCAGACCGGCCGCGATGACCGAGGTGAAGGTCACCGTCCGCTCCGCGCCTGCCGCGATGGTGTCTGCAAGCGTCCAGGAGATGGTGCGCGTCGCTGTGTCGAACAAGCCTTCGGGGGCAGCGTTCACGTTGGTGAGGTTGGCATCGACAACGTCGGTGATGACCAGGTCGCGGGCGGGACCGCTGCCGCTGTTCACCAGGCGGATCGTCCAGGTGATGGTGTCGCCGGGCTGCGGCTCCCCGCCATTGGCGTCAACGAAGCTCTTCTCCGCGACCGACAGCTCGGCCGAGGCGTTGATGGTGAAGGTGGTCGGATCTGCGGCCGCAGCGGTCGTGGGATCGTCGCTGGAGAGGGCCTGGGCCGGCGCGCCCGTGAGCGCCGCCTGGTTGGAGACGGTCGAGCCGTCGATGACGGTCGCCAGCAGCGTCGCATCGAGGGTGAGCGTAACGGTCTCGCCGGGGTCGACGGAGGCAAGCGCCGGCGTGGTGGTCGCATTCCAAGTGACGGCCGTTCCGGCGAGCGTGCCGCCCGACGATGCCCTGATGCCGGTGAAGGTCGCAGCGGGGAGCGGGTCGCGGATGATGACGCCTGTGGCGGCGGCCCGACCGGTGTTGTTGAGGAGCAGCGTGTAGCGGACCTGGTCGCCGGGCTCGAAGCTCCCGCCGTTGAGGTCGGTGACCGACTTGGTGAGGGTGAGTGCCGGCACCGCCTGCACGAGGAGCGTGGTCGGGTCATCGGTCGCAACGGTCGCAGGGTCGTCCGAGAGCACCGGCACGGTGAGGCCCGTTGCGGTGATCGAGGCCTGGTTGCTGATGGTGCTCCCGTTGGGGACCGTGACCGCGATGCGGGCGGTGAAACCGACGGTGAAGGTGGCTCCAAGCGCAACCGCGCCGACGTTCCAGGTGATGGTACGGGTCGCAGCGTTGAAGGTGCCTCCGTTGGCGGGCGTGATGGCGGTAAAGCGGCTATCGATGACGTCCGTCACGACGACATTGGCGCCAGCTGTGACGCCGTTGTTGGTGGCCGAGATGGTGAAGGTGGCGACATCGCCGGGCTCAAATCCACCGGCCCCTCCTGAGACGGCCTTGGTGGCGTTGGTGAAGTCGGGGCCCGAGGTGACGAGCAGCTCTTGGCTCTGCAGCGCCTGCGACTGGTCGGGGAAGTCGATGACCGTCAGCTGGGCCGTGTTGCGCAGGCTGGCACCGTTCGGCGCAGCTGCTGCGATGGTGGCGTTGATTCGGATGGTCACCGTGGTGTCGGCGGCGATGGAGATACCAAAAGCCTCGATGCGTCCCGTGCCGTTGGCACCCACAGGCGCCGGCCGGAGGGTTACGCCCGCAATGGGAGCCGCGAGCGAGGCGCCGGTGAGGTTGGCCGGCAGGTCATCGGTGATGTCTATCTCACCCGCGACCGAGCCATCGTTCCGCACGCTGATGACATACTGCACCGCATCGCCGGGCAGCGCAAAGCCGCCGTTGAGGTCGGTGATGGTCTTGAAGGTCGAGGTGTTGTCGAAGTTAACCGCAGCCGAGAGCGAGAAGTTGGTGGGGTCGATGGCGGCTGCAGTCGTCGGGTCGTCGGTCAGCTTCGGCGACGACAGGAAGGGCGCCGTGACCCGCCCTTGGTTCGAGATGAGGAGCCCGTTGATGGCTGCGGAGGTGACGCCGGCGGCAATGAGGTCGGCGACCGTCTTGATGCGCACGGTGAAGGAGAGGGTCACCCGGTCGGAGCCGATAGGGCTGCTGATGCCCGAGATCTTCACCAGGCCGGTGCCGTTGGTGCCGCCCGCCAGCAGGCTCTCGTCGGTGAAGCCTCCCGCGCTCACGGTGAGCAGGTTGGCGAAGGGGGTGATGTCGTCCTCAAAGACGAGCCCGGTGACCGACTGGGTCGCATCCTTGAGGATGGAGACCGTGTAGGTGATGGCATCGCCGGGCTCGACCTGCCCGCCGTTGAGGTCGAGGAAGGTCTTTGTCGGCGTACGAACCGCGGGCGACGTTATCGTCGTCGTGACCGTGTTGGTCGGCTGAACATCTGTCAGTTCGGTCGCCGATATGCTGGCACTGTTGGTGATGAGGGTGCCGCTCGTGACACCTGCGTTGACCTGAACGCGGAAGGTGATGCGCCGGCTGTTGTCGCCGGTCGGAGGAATCGTCCCAACGTTGAGGCCGGCAACGATGGCGGAGCGGCCCGAGACATCGGGCACCAGCACATCATCGAGCAGGGTCGAGCCGGCGATGTAGGTGGTGTTGGCGGGGATGGCGTCGCGGACGATGACGTTGGTTCCATTGGCCGAACCGTCGTTGGTCACATCGATGGTGTAGAAGAGGATGTCGCCAGGGGCGGCCGTCGTCGGCACGACCGACTTGCGCGTCGTCGAGGTCCGGAAGCTTGGCGCGGCGCGGTTCACCGAGATGATGTTGAAGCCGACGATGAAGAGCTCGCCTCCGCCGGCTCCATTGTTCTGCCCCGTCGCGGTGTTGCCATCACCCGAGCCAATCTCAATGGCAGCCGAGGTTGCGCCGGCTCTGACCAGCGAACTGACATCGTAGGTATCGAGGTCGACGCCCAGCGCGGAACCCGTCGGGATGGTTGAGTTGAAGGCATTGTTCGCTGGATTTGAAGCATTTGAGAGCTTCGTGCCATTGAACTTGATGTAGTCGAAGCAGGTGGCGCAGGGCGCCGTGCCGTCTACATCCTGCGGCGGGACGCCGAGCACCGCATCGCCCTCAAGGGCAAAAACGGTGAAGCGGGCGTTGGGGGGCGAGGCGACCGTGAAGCCGGTCAGTGAGTAGGTGTCGATGCCGGCTGAGGCACTGGTCTCGTCGACGGCACGGAATCCGTCAAACAGGCTGACATCCCGGAGTGTCGTCTCGGAGGCGCTCGACCAGACGGTGACCATCGACCAGGCGCCGAAGAAGGCCTGGCAGTTGGGATCGACGCAGGTGCCGCCGGCGTTGAGCCGGCCACGCAGCGCCGTCAGGCCGCTCACCGTGTAACGACCGTTGGGGCCTCCAGCGGCGCCGGGATTGGCCGTGAGAAGCGCCGAGACGTCGGCCCTGCAGTAGAAGTAGTCCACGGTGCCGCCGCCCACGTTAACGTTCAACGTGCGGCAGGTGTCGGCGTTGACCGTTGCGGTCGTGCCGTTGGCGAGCTGCAAGTTTACACTCTGGTCGGTGCCAACGGCCGGATCGGTGCTGCCAGTCCAAAAGAGGTAGGCCCCCTCGATCGCCGCGCTTGTCGGCACCCCAGCGACATCGCTCGACGAGGAGGTCAGCAGGACGCTGTTGACCAACGGCGACGAGGCGGTGTTCGACATCATCGTGTTGCCGATGACGTTGTAATCTCCGAAGACCGAGTAGTTCTGGAAGGCAGCCGGGCGAGTCCCCGAAACAACCGCACCAGCCTGCGCCGGAATCAGCCCGGCTACGAAGACCACAACCCCCAGCGCCAGTGCCCTCAGCAAGAGGTGCAGGGAAGAGAGAGAGCGAAGCGAGAAGTTAGACCGCATGGCAGGACCCGGGTTCGTTGCGCACAAGGATGGACTGCACTGCGGGTTTTCCCAGGTCTTCAAAAGACCGGCCCCGAGCGCCGCGATCACGATGAAACCCCGCCCTGCAAGCGGCCAAGCCGCCCGTGGAAAGGGGTTCTGTCGCGTAGTGTATTGCCGATCGAGCGGCAACACTTTGCACCTGTGCTGAAGATTCCTGCGGCGGCCGCAGAATCCGCCGCGGAACCTAGTTCGTCGCGAACTTGAAGTTGTCGCCGTAGAACCAGTCGGCCGCGCCCGTGGCGCCGCCTGCTCCTCCGACGAAGATGAGCGCCTGGCCCTCGTTCCGTAGGCCCGTTGCGAAGGCCCGCGGCGTGGTCAGGTCGGCAGCAACAGCGGCGGCGGGCTCGCAAGAGCCGTAGTCCACCGAAATGCGCCGCCCCGTGGCAACCGGGTTGCCCGAGGCGTCGATGCCGCCGGCAGCGACAAAGTCGATGACCGGGGTGTCGTCCAGAATGTTCTGAAGCGCGAAGGCCGCGGTCGAACCGAAGCCGGCCGCGAGTCCGGAGTCGGCGGCGAGAGCTGCATTCCGCGTGAAGTCAGCCGGCGCGGGCGATGACGCCAACAGCCAGGCAGTGTCGAAGATGCCGATGGTGCCGATGGGGGAGGCGCCGACCAGCAGGCTGTTGGCGCCCGTGCCGATCGCAGCATAGCCACCCGTGAACATGACCCGCGGCATCTCCTCCGAACACTTCACCAGTGTGGCCGTGTGACCCCAGCGGCAGAGCGGCGAACCCGTGCTGCAGGCGCCCACCGCCCATGTCTGGATGGAGAAGTCGTCCGCATTCTTCTGCTTGTAGATGATGGCCGCATCGCTCACCACCTCGGTATTGGTCCGGCCGCCGACCACCAGCAGGCCGTGGCCACGCTGCGGGACAAAGGTGGCGCTGTGCATCGCGCGCGCCTTGTTGAGCGGGGTTGCCGACTCCTGCATGTCGCTGGCCTTCCGAGGATCCCAGAACTCGAGAAGCGTCGGGAAGGTGCCAGGCGAGGCTGCAGAGCCAGAGAATCCGCCCACAAAGAGGAGCGAACCGTCGTCGAAGAGGGTGGCCGTATGGAAGGCCCGCGGCGTCAGGAGCTCAAACGGAACACCCGAGTTCACCCGCTCTGCTGTTGCACCCGAGACCTTGAAGACCTCGATGCTCGCAGTCGCCTCGGGACCCGAAGCGCCCGTCGTGAGGCCGCCGGCAACAAAGAGCCGACCTC